>NZ_MQTZ01000007.1 GCF_001939115.1 Leptolyngbya sp. 'hensonii'
AGAGAGCGATACGACCGATCTCGCCCCCGAACCCTCCCCCAACCCCAGTACAGACGCGATAAATCGCGTCTCTATCACGGTTGATCGCCCCGACAAAAATCCTGTCCCAGCGTCACCTACCGTCCCCACCCAAATCGCCCAGGTCATCCCCGACAGCACCCTCGGCAGCGAAACCTCGATCGTTGTCCCCGACGTGATCAAAGGCATTCCCAGCGATCGCATCGAAGGGGGAGCCGTGCGCGGCATCAACGTCTTCCACAGCTTCAGCCAGTTCAGCGTTGGCCAAGGCCAGGGAGCCTACTTCGCCACCCCTGCCGGGGTGCAGAACATCCTCAGCCGGGTGACTGGGGATACACCCTCCATCATCCAGGGACGGTTGGGGGTGGTAGGCAACGCCAACCTGTTTCTGGTCAATCCCAAAGGCATTGTTTTCGGCCCCAACTCCAGCCTGGACGTGACCGGCTCCTTCGTTGGAACCACCGCCTCCGGCATTCCCCTGGGGGATAAAGGCTCTTTCAGCGCCTCCGATCCGGGGTCCAGTAACCTGCTGGCCGTGGAACCCTCCGCCATGTTCTTGAACGCCCTCCAGGGAACATCCGGCAACATCACCAACCAGGGAACCCTGGCTACCGGCAAAGACCTGACCCTGATTGGGAACAATGTCACCAGCACGGGAGCGCTCAATACTCCCAATGGTCAGGTCACCGTTGCTGCTCTGGGCGATGCCTCCGTTCGAGAACTGACGGCCCAATCCGCCCTTTTGCAAGCCGGGAATAATCTGCTGCTGCAGGAGAGCAAACTGGTAACCGCCGGGAATATGACCCTGCTGGCCGATAACACCGTGCAGATCCGGGATAGTGTCCAGACCCCTTTCCTGGCATTCTCCGGCGGGAATATGCTGATCCAGGGCAACCAGGCCGTTGACATCCTGGCCCTGAACCACCCTGGCACCCCGTTTCAAAGCCTGGGCAATATGACCCTGGCCAGCAACGGTCCCGTCTCTGGTGATGCTCGCTATGCGGCTGCAGGCAATTTCTCGATCGTGAATCTGGCTGGTCAACCGGGAACCTTCCTCAGCCTGTATGACCCGATTATCAGTTCCACCGGCAATGTTGAGTTTGGCAGCTACACCGGCCCCTCTCTGAAAGTGGAAGCAGCAGGCAGCATTACCGTCACGGGCGCAATTACAATTACTGGACCCGATACCACCTTTGGTGGAGATGGAGTTTTGCAATCCACAGGCAATGTCACCATTGCAAAGACAGGCAACTTCGTTAGCTCCGGGACGATAAATAATAGTAGTTCTTCTAATAGTGCCAGCAGTCTGGAAGGGTATCTGTCCAACCAATCTGGAGATTTAACCGGAAAACTGAATGCGAGCACGGTGGGAGGCAGCAATAATGGAACCCCAACTACAGGTTCGGCGATCAAGTTGCAGTTTGGTGTCCCCTTGGCCGTGGATGATGGAACGACTGTTACCCCCGGCAAAAAAGTCGTTTCCTTTGACTGGACCTTCTCTACCAGTGAAAACACAAGCCCGACCAATACTTTCAAAGACTTCGCCTTTTACACAGTTTCAGGCCCAGATAAATTCTACCTTGGCGATGGTCCAGTCCCTGCCCTGGCTGATCAGCAACAGAATCAGGCATTTACTCTGGCCAATACTGCAAGCGCAATCAAGTCTGGGACTCAGGCTGTCACCCTTCTGAATAACGACACCGTCAACACGGCTACCTTTTCCCTGGGGATTGGCGTTATGAACGTCCAGGATACGTTAGTCAACTCTACAATCACCGTCAGTGGGTTTAAGGTAGACGGTGCCGCTGCTGATATCAGTGTCTCTGGTGATCCCGATGTGCCCACTTTGGGCAGCAGCGCTGCCCTGATTTTGAAAGCTGGCGTTCCCCTGGCTCAACTGAATCTCCCCAATACGAGCAACATCCTGGGAATTGTGCCTCCACCGGCTGTAGCTCCAGCCGTCTCATCTGTCTCTAGTGGCGGAGCTTCCTTTACTTCAACAGCCAACCCGCCAACACCACCCACCCTGGCCAGCATTGACATCACCGGGGCCATTAAAACGGTTCAGAATGGTTCTGCCAACGGTGGCCCTGTGATTCTGCAGGCTCCTGGAAATATCACCCTGACAAATGCCCCGATCACAACAGGCAACACGACCTCGACCCAAACCGGCTTTGTAACCATTGAATCCACTGCAGGCAACATTACCCTGACGAACAGTTCCATCTTCACTCAACCTAAAACAGGGGTCAATTCTGGTGGGGTCAGAATTGAAACCCAGGCGGCTAACGGGCAAATCCTGATTACCAACAGTACAATCACAACCTCTGCCAGTGAAGCGATCGGGGGTAAGGTCGAAATTCTGGCCAATAGTAATGCCAGTACCGCCGATCCTGCAATTAAAATTGTTGGCTCCACGATAGACACGGCTGGCTTTGATTCTGCTACCAACACAGGGACAGACCAGAAAAGTCGCAGCAGTGGTGTGCTGATTTCTGCACCGCAGAGTGCTGTTGAAATCTGCAGTACGGCAGCCTGTGATGGGTCAGGCTTCTCATCCACTATCTACTCAGATACCTTTTCCCTGGAGCGAGATTCAACCTCTGGCAACATTGAGATTGTGGGGGACACGATTAAGATTGTTAATTATAGACTCAATGCCGAATTGACCTTTAACAGCAAAGCAAATGGGGGCTCAATCCTGATTGGGAATGCAACAACTGTTGCAGTTGAAATCAACAAATCCACTATTCTGACCAGCGTGGGCAGCAGTGCAGAAGGAAAGGGTGGAGATATCCTTGTCAAAGGAAACGCTATTCAAATTTCCAATAACTCTCAACTCAATGCCAGTACAGCCAGTACAGTCGGAGCTACTCCCAATCCTGACGGTGGCAAGGGTGGCAAGGTTAATCTACAAGGTGAGGTTATTACTCTGGATTCAGCTCAGATCAATGCTTCTACCTCTGGCACCAAAGAGGGGGGGGCTATCACCCTGACCACTCCGAATAGTGGAACGATCGGCCTGACCAACAGTAAGCTCCTGACCACCGTTAACGTAGGGGGCAGTGGCAAGGGTGGAGATGTCACTCTGAATAGTGGAACTATTACCCTTGAGTCTGGTTCTCAGGTTAATGCTGACACCTTAGGCAGCGGAGATGGAGGGGTGATCTCTATTGGAGATGCAACAACGACCTCCTTAATTGATATCAAGGGGGCAACGACCCAGGTCACAACTACGGTTGGTAACAGTGCTAGTGGTAAAGGTGGAGATATCTTCATCAAAGGAAATACTATTCAGATTTCCAGTAACGCTAAACTTGATGCCAGTACAGCCAGTACGGTCGGGGTGATTCCTAACCCTGACGGAGGCAAAGGCGGAACAATTGATTTGCAGGGTGATTCCATCGCTCTGGATTTGGCTCAAATCAATGCTTCTACTTCTGGCACCAAAGCGGGGGGAGCCATCACTCTGACCACTCCCGATACGGGCACGATCGATCTAACTAACAGCAAACTCCTGACCACTGTCAATCCAGGAGCCAGTGGTCAAGGGGGGGACGTGACCCTAGCTAGTGGCACAATCTCTCTCAAGTCCACCTCTGAAGTCAATGCTGCCACTCTAGGAAATGGGGATCCAGGTCTGATTACAATTACGGCCCCTGCCAGCGTCACCGTTACAGACAGCACAATCACAGCCAAGACGGAAACCAGTAAGAACGCTGGCAACATTTTTATTGCCACTGGGGACCTCAAAGTAAATGGAGGGGGAAAAATTAACTCCGAAAGTACTAACACTGGGCGTGCGGGAACCATTCAAGTGCTGGCAAATTCCGTCCAGTTAGGAAACCCAACTGGAGCGGGGACTCTTTCTGTCAAAGCAACTGGCCCTACAGGTCAGGGTGGGGTAATTTTCATTCTGGCTCCTCAAGTCACGCTGCAAAATGGATCACAAATCTCTGCTTCTAACATTGCTGATAGTAGTCTTGCCCCTAACTCTGGCATTGCCTTATTCGGTCTAAACACCCTGGAATTAACGGACAGCGAAATCTCTGCTTCGACAGAAACGGGACAGGCTGGTGTTGTATACATTAATTCCTTCTTCAGCCCTCTACCTGCCCAGAGCGTGACCCTGATCAATTCCACTTTATCTGTGAAAGCAAATGGAGCCACAGGTACAGCAGGAGATATTCTCCTCAACACTCAAAATTTATTCCTGGATAATTCCACTATTCTGGCCTCGATCGTGGATGGCGATCCGACAAAACCCAGCAGTAACTTAACCGTAGAAGCCGCTGGGAACCTTGCCAATACGATCGAACTGAAAGGAGCCAGCAGTATTTCTCTGGAAGCAACGGGCAATGGCAAGGCTGGCAATATCACCCTCAAGACCCAAAATCTAATTTTGACTGGCAATTCAATAGTTGAGCAATCTACGATTAAGGCTTCTACAGGGACAGGACAAGCTGGGAATCTGTCTATCAACGAGGGCGTCACACCTGCCGATAGCATCACGCTCAACAATGGCACCCTCAGTGTGGCTGCAACGGGTGCGGTAGGGAACAGTACAGCGGGCAACATTGTGTTGAATACGCAGACCCTGGACTTGCAAAATAATTCCGAAATTTCCACTGCATCGAAATCCAATGCTCCCGGCAGCAGCGCTGGCTTCATTACCAGTACAGCCAACACCCTCACCCTGCAGGGCAACTCCAGCATCACCGCCTCCACCAAGGCCGGTCAGGGCGGCAACATTACCTTTACCAAACTTAATATCCTGACTGCTGAGAATAGCCAGATCGCCACCGCCACCGAAACGGGTAAAGCCGGAAACCTGTCGGTGAATGAGGGTGGCCCCGCAGCCACCACGATCGCCCTGGATAACGCCACCTTCAGTTTGGCTGCAACGGGTGCGGTAGGGAACAGCACAGCAGGAAACATTGTGCTGAATACGCAGACCCTGGGCTTGCAAAATAATTCCGAAATTTCCACTGCATCGAAATCCAATGCTCCCAGCAGCAGCGCTGGCTTCATTACCAGTACAGCCAACACCCTCATATTGCAGGGTAACTCCAGCATCACCGCCTCCACCAAGGCCGGTCAGGGCGGCAACATTACCTTTACCAAACTCAATATTCTGACTGCTGAGAATAGCCAGATCGCCACCGCCACCGAAACGGGTAAAGCCGGAAACCTGTCGGTGAATGAGGGTGGCCCCGCAGCCACCACGATCGCCCTGAATAATGCCACCTTCAGTCTGGCTGCAACGGGTGCAACAGGGAACAGTACAGCGGGCAACATTGTGCTGAATACGCAGACCCTGGGCTTGCAAAATAATTCCGAAATTTCCACTGCATCGAAATCCAATGATTTTGGCAGCACAGCGGGTTATATCACCAGCACTGCAAATTTGATGATCCTGCAAGGTAATTCCAGCATTACTGCGTCTACGATCGGCGGCAAAGGTGGCAACATCACCTTCACCAATCTCAACACATTGACCGCTCAGAACAGCGACATCTCAACTTCGACGGAAAATGGACTCAGTGGCATTATTACGATCGTGGCTACCCAAATGGTCGATCTGAATGGGCCGGGGGGCCTGTTTGCTGGAGCAACTGGCACCAATGGCACTCCGGCCAACATTCAGGTCACAACCCCCACCTTATTGGTTCGGAATGGCGCCGAAATTGCCACCTCTACACTAGGGACGAAAAGTGCCGGAAGTATCAGTATTCAGGTCGGGGATACCCTGGAGCTGAATGGGGGCAGCATCAACAGCAAAAGTAAGAGCACAGGTGATGCCGGGATGATTACGATTCAGTCTCCGATCGTCCGGGCCAGTGGCGGCGAAATTTCCGCTGAATCCCAGCAAGGTGGGGGCGGCCAGATCTTCATCACCGCCAAAGACATTCGCTTACGCAATAGCAGCCCCATCATCAGTAGCGTGTTTGACGGCACGGGCAATGGCGGCAGTATCCTGATTCAGTCCTATGTGTTCCTGGCTCTCGAAGACAGTGATATTCTGGCCAACGCCGAGTTTGGGGATGGGGGCCAGATTACCATCAATGCTCCGGCCTTTGTCGCCGATATCTTTGCCTTCGTGAAGCCCAATCCAGGAAGCCTGAATCCTTTCCGGCACAACGGGCGCGTGGATATCTCCGCTTCCTCCCGGTTTGGTGTCAGTGGTGCAGTTTTGGTCCCTGACTTCACCTTCCTGCAAAATTCCCTGACTTCCTTATCAGAAAATCTGGTCAATCCGGATGAGGCCATTTCCCGCAGTTGTCAGGCTCGCCAGAACGCCACCCAGGGCAGCTTTGTGATCACGGGTACGGGTGGTCTGGTCCGCACCCCCTACGACCTCCCAGGCGGGAGCTACCCCCTGAGTGACCTGCAACCCCTGCAGAATCCGACGGGAAACCCCACCACGGGGTCTAACATTGCCCCTCCAGAAGTTTCGATCGAGCAGCCCCGCCGGGAAGCCAGAGGCGTTTCCCGCACTGCGGATGGTAGGGTACTCCTGGCAAGCAATGCTCAAACGATGCAGATTCCAGGGGTGGGGGAAGTCGTTTGTCATTAGGGGCGTTGTATTAATGCTGGGTCGGAAATCAGCGGTTGCAATTCCAATCCATTGGGTATCAATCTGACCACTTTTAGCAGTTTCATCCGGGTGTCTGGAGCAATGCTTTGAAGGGGTGCAATAGTAAGGTCAATTACATGATTTTTGCGTCTGATACAGAACAAATTCTCTAAAACGCATTGGGATGAATATCGATGCCGGTGAAGCTCAAAAAACACTTAAGAGAATGGGCCGGTGTCCTGTTGATGGTGCCGATGGTCACCAGTGTGATTGCACTGGCCCGGATAGTGGGTTGGCTACAACCTCTGGAACTGGCAGCCTATGACCAGTTCGTTAGCATAAAACCACCCCAATCCACAGATCCACGAATTCTGATCATCGAGGTTTCGGAAGAAGACATTCGCACCCATGGACATCCAATTCCAGATGGGGTTCTGGCTCGCCTGATTCAAAAACTCAACCAGTCGCGACCGGCAGCGATCGGCCTCGATATTGTGCGGGATATTCCCGTTCCTCCTGGTCATGCGGAACTGGAAAAAACCTTCAGGGCCACTCCCAATTTAATTGGGATCGCATTTCGCTCCGATACCCCTGCCGATAATATTGCCCCACCTCCAGCTCTCCCACCCCAGCAAGTGGGTCTGAGTAATATGTTTCATGACGCGGATGGGATCACTCGACGTGGGTTACTGTATTTGTCCAACCCTGACGGTACGGTAGAGACAGGATTTAGTATGAAGCTGGCTGCCCTCTATTTGCAAAAGCAGGGCATTGCTCTCCCCCAGCCTGAAAATCTCAGGACCAATTCCATGCTGCAAATTGGCAATGGCAGGTTGGTCAAACTCTGGTCCAATGATGGCGGCTATGTGAATGTCATCACCAATGACAAGCACTATCTGCTCCTGATTAACTACCGAGCCGCTCGGGGCGGCTTTTCCACAGCCACGCTGACCGATGTCCTGGAAAATCGGGTTCCCGAAAACTTTATTCGCAATCGGGTCATCCTGATTGGATATTCAGCCCCCAGCGTGGATGATACGTTTCTGACCCCCTATCGCACGGGGACAGCCGTCAATATGCTGGGGGTGGCAGTCCATGCCACCATGGTTAGTCAGATCCTCAATACTGCCCAGCAGGGAGAAACCTCCATTCGAAGCTGGCCAGAACCTGTGAAATACCTGTGGATCATTGTGTGGGGCATCATTGGGACATTCTTAAGCTGGCAACTTCGATCGCCCCGCCACCTGATTCCAGCCCTGCTCGTACTCCAGTTGGGGCTATTTGGGAGCTGCTATTTGGCATTCCTGATGCACTGGTGGATTCCCCTCATCCCCCCCACTCTAGCCTTGCTGACCGCCAGCATCCTGACCACCCTCTACGTTGCGAGTTTGGAACATCAGGAGCGGCAGTTGGTGATGACGCTATTTGGTCGTCATGTTACTCCCGATGTGGCTGAAATGATTTGGCAGAACCGGGAACAGGTGATGGCGGAAGGGCGAATGCGCGGGAAGAAAATGACGGCCACCGTTTTGTTTACAGATTTGAAAGATTTTAGCAGTATTACAGAGCGGACAAGCCCGGAAAGTTTGATGGATTGGTTGAATGAATATATGGAGGCCATGGTGCAGCTTGTGCTGGAACATGGTGGAATTGTTGACAAACTGATTGGCGATGCAGTGATGGCTATTTTTGGTGTCCCGATCCCCCGAACAACCACAGCGGCAGTTGCTGCCGATGCCTGTCATGCCGTTCAATGCGCTATTGCCATGGCAAGAGCCCTGGAGCAGCTTAACCAGCGGTGGCAGGCTCGACAACAACCCCTCGCCTACATGCGAATTGGCATTGCCACTGGGGAGGTGATTACGGGAAGTCTGGGTAGCCAGAAACGACTGGATTACACCACCATCGGCGACAGCGTGAATGTGGCAGCCCGTCTTGAAAGTTACAACAAATCGATGGACACCGGGTTATGCCGCATTTTGATTGATGAAGTCACATTTCACTACATCCAGGGCAAGTTTTCTACCCAGTACGTTGGTACAGCACAACTGAAAGGACGACAGCAGAATTCAAAGATTTACCAGGTTTTGGTAGATCAGCCTGCGTCGCTCAGTTACCAGACCCGGACTGACGATCGATAAGCCTATCTGCAATTACGGCATTGTCACGCACACACAGGATACTCCTATGGCATACTCTCCCAGATTTTCAACCCTTCTCATGTCAGCTCTGCTGGTATCCACGTTCAGTGGTTTCTCAACGATCGCGCTGGCAGGCCCAAAATTCCCCCTGCAGGGACAAGCCTCAACCCCGCAACTGGCCAATACAGGGGCGGCTCCCAAGCAACTTGGCAACACCAACTCCAGAAACCAGCCAGGAACCCTCAGCAATGAGAGTCGATCGGGTGGCAAGCGGGGAAATTGTGTGAACGAACCTCAGGCCGCTGTGAAGCTCCTGCAACCCCAGGGGGTCAAGATGGAAACCACCCTGGATACACCCGTTATCCCCTGGTTTACGACCGTTTCCCGTGCTTTTGAAGTTGGCATTGATGACCAGCAAACCGAAAAAGAACTATTGTCCCAAGAGATTCCGCTGAAACAAATCACAGCTCGAAAACTCAATAGCTTTTCCATCCCCAATAGCGCGGCCCTGGTTCCGGGCAAGGTCTATACCCTGACGGTCTCCCTGATCTGCAATACGAAGGACCGGTCCCAAGACGCCTTTGAAAAGATGGAGCTGACCCGTGTCGCCCCTACGGCAGACCTGGTGAAAGCAATCCAGGATTTGAGCAAAAATACTCAAACGCCCGGTGTCATCATCGCGAAGGCTCGTCTCTACCAGAAATCCGGATACTGGTATGACGCCATTTCCACCCTGCTTGCGGTTCCCCGATCGCAGCCAATTCAAGCTGAACTGGTTCGTATGCTGGATCAGGCCGGGTTGAAGGACATTGCCGCCGCCGAGCGTCGATAACGTTGAACCTTAGGATGCCCTTCAGAGTCGGAGGGGGACCAGAGTCAGAGTAACTCTTTGATCTGTTTCTGGAGATCGGACTTGATCTGGGCATAATGCTCCGCCTGGCACCAGGGCCGTAAGGTCAGCACTGTATTATCCACCGCCACAGCGGTCACCTCGCAGGTTGGCTGAGGCTCCGGTAAGACCAGGGTATGGTTGTGGGCGATCTTGATCAGGTCTCGAATCGTCGCATCGATCGGGCGATCGCCAATGCCGATCTCCAGGTCCACTCGTCTTGTACCTAACACCGTCTTGTTCTTCAGGGTGGTAGAAAACAGGTTACTATTGGGCACAGTAATCCGAATATTATCTGCCGTAATCAGGGTGGTGGAGAAGAGGCCAATTCCATCCACCATCCCTTCAACTCCAGCCCCTTCCACCACATCCCCCACTTCAAAGGGTCGCAGGATAATCAGCATCACCCCAGCCGCAAAATGGGAAAGAGTTCCCTGCAAAGCCAGACCAGCAGCCAGACCGGCAGCCCCCACAACAGCCACTACTGTCGTTGTCTCAATTTGCAAGGCATTGAGTGCCGCCAGAATCCCTACCATCAAGGTCAGAATCTCGGCCACCTGAACCAGAAACTTCCGCAGGGTAGCCTCCATGCGCCCCAGGGTTTGACGGGCCAGGCGATTCACAATACGAATGGTAAAGCGAGTAATGATCAGAATCCCGATCGCCCAGAGGCAGCGAGTTGCTACAGGAATCGCCAGTCTGGCAAGGTCCGTCGTGATTACCGTTGGAACATCAACCGCTAACAATGGAAAAAGGTCAGCCATGGTTTTAAGCCTGATAATGCGTTTTCATCCTAGCTTCCCTGCAGGTGTTGCATACACACATCCTCTCCAGGGAGAGAGATCACCCCGTCCCTGCGGGTAAACCCATGGATTCCAATCCCAATTTCAATGGAGATGAGATGCAAGATTGAAGGGGATTGACTATAGTGGAAAAACTTGGAACATGGGAAAACCTGTTCCATCTTAGTATCTACAGCTCAATGGTTCTCATGGATTCAAAGTCAACCCGTTCTCAAGTTGGTCAGCCCGCCTTCTCCATGGAAGATTTTGCCAAAGCCCTGGATGCACAGGACTATCAGTTCCAAACTGGTGAGATTGTGCGGGGCAAGGTTCACAACTATGAGCGAGATGGGGCCTATGTGGACATTGGGGGAAAATCCCTGGCTTTTCTGCCGATTGCGGAAGCCTCTCTGGGACAGGTAACTGATTTATCCCAGATTTTGCCGTTGCAGCAAGAGCAAGAGTTCATGATCATCCGGGAGCAAAATGCTGAGGGTCAGATCACGATCTCTCGCCGTCGCCTGGAGTTGAAGAAAGTTTGGGCCCAACTGGCTGAAATGCAGACCAACGAAGAAACGATCGCGGTTCGAGTCAGCGGCCTGAACAAGGGGGGCGTGATGGTGGATGTGCAGGGTTTGCGAGGCTTCATCCCCCGATCCCATCTGGTTGAGCGAGACAATCTGGACACCCTGAAAGGTCAGACCCTGACCGTGAGCTTTTTAGAAGTGAACCCGGATCAGAATCGGTTGGTTCTCTCCCAGCGACAGGCCACCCGTGCCGCCAGCATTGGTCAGTTAGAGTCGGGGCAATTAATTGAAGGCCGGATCACGGGGATTAAACCCTTTGGGGTCTTCGTTGAATTCAAGGGAACGACCGGTCTGCTCCACATCAATCAGATCAGTAAGAACTATATTGCCTCCCTGACAGACCTATTCCAGGTGGGTCAGCCGATTAAAGCGGTGATTACGGACCTGGATCAACAACGGGGAAGAATTTCCCTTTCAACGAGAGTCCTGGAAAATTTCCCCGGAGAAATGGTGGAACAAACCGCTACGGTGATGGAAGAGGCAGAGTCACGGATGGAAAAAGTCCGTAAAAACCTGCTGCGCAGCGGAGAAGAGGGCTAGTGTTGCAATAAAAACATCAGAAGCTGAAGAGGGCCAAAGACTGGGCTGATTTAACATGCCCGGTCTTGAACTTTTTCTGCATTGTCGAGGATAATTGTTACAGCTCGAACCTGGAGATTTTCAGTATGAGTCAACATGAGTTTCACGATGGGCCTTCTCTGGCAGAGGCCGCCGAACAATTGGGCAAAAAAGCAGTCAGGCTGGGCCTCATCCATAGCCTCTATATTCACTATTTTGCCGACAGTAGCGAATTTTACATTCCCAATGACAAAGAAGGGACAGCCCTCACCCCCGAAGAAGCCTATATGCAGCTCAAGAAGTTAATCACCAAAGCAGAAAATTCATAGGTTTATAGATCACCTTTCCCAGGCGGGAAGCGAGTAGATCACCAGCTCAATCAGAGGCAGGGCACTTCACTGATTCCCTAGCGTTGCAGTTGATCAATGAACTGAACCGCATCCTTGTAGTTTTTACTATCGCCCTTCTTTTGATAAATTTCGGCAGCAGTCTGTAAGTCCTTAATCGCAGTTTTGCGATCGTTCAAATTGGCATAAACAATTGCTCGATTGAAGTAGGCATCTGCATAATCAGGGCGTAGTTCGATCGCCCGAGCATATTCTGCAATGGCGTCTTTGTACTTTTTATCCATGTAGTAGAGAATGCCCCGATTGTAGTAACCTTCCGGCAAATTGGGGTTGATTCGAATCGCTGCATTGTAATCGTTCAGGGCTCCTTTGATGTCTCCCTGACGGCGTTTGGCCACGCCCCGATTCAGGTAGGCATCCACATACTTAGGATTCAGGCGAATGGCTGTCGAATAGTCCTCAATTGCAGCTTTGAAATTCCCCTGCCGCCGGTAAGAAATCCCCCGATTGTAGTAAGCAACTGGGAGATTGATATTGCCCCAGTTCTGATTGATCTGAATGGCTTTCGTAAAGTCCAGAATGGCCCGCTTTTCGTCTCCCAGAGCAGAATAGGCATTGCCCCGGTTATTGTAAGCCAGAGAATAGCTGGGATTCAGGCGGATCGCTTCTGTAAAATCTGCCACCGCCCCCTGCAAATCTCCTTTTTCTGCTTTATCCACCCCCCGATTTACCAGGTCTCCGGCACTGGCCTGGGCTAGCAATACTGTAGGAACCTGAGCAGAGCCTGGGACAGCAACAGCCCCAGTCAGAAGAACGATCGCACTCAGGAGAACTGTGGATTGTGAGATAACCTTCATAGGGATGTCCAATGTAACGTCAGTAAAACAGGCGGCCCAGCAAAACTATCCAACGGTGGTGCAACACCTCAAATAACCCGAAACTGAAACCCTTGCCCTGACAGGGTTTCAGCCCTGCATGACATCGTGATGATGTGTTAAAATATTAGCAGAATCGCATCGTTTAGCAATTGGAAGCAGCCAGTTTATGACTATTGTCCCGACCGACCTGCGGAACGAAATGTCCCGCTCATACCTGGAATATGCAATGAGTGTAATTGTGGGTCGGGCGCTCCCGGATGCGAGGGATGGGCTCAAACCAGTGCACCGCCGCATTCTCTACGCCATGCATGAGTTGGGTCTGGCCTCCGATCGCCCCTTCCGGAAATGTGCCCGTGTGGTCGGGGAAGTCCTGGGGAAGTACCATCCCCACGGAGATACTGCCGTCTATGATGCCCTGGTACGGATGGCCCAGGATTTCTCAATGCGGGCTCCCCTGATCGATGGCCATGGCAATTTCGGGTCGATCGACAATGACCCTCCTGCCGCCATGCGATACACCGAATGTCGCTTGAGACCCCTGACCAGCGCCGCCATGCTGCAGGACATTGAATCAGAGACGGTCGATTTTGGGGATAACTTCGATGGCTCTACCCAGGAACCGTTGGTCATGCCCGCCCGCATTCCCCAGTTGTTGCTGAATGGGTCCTCTGGAATTGCCGTAGGCATGGCCACCAATATTCCCCCCCATAACCTGGGGGAACTGATTGACGGGCTGATTGCCCTGATCCAAAACCCGGATATCACCAATCTGGAGTTGATGCAATATATCCCTGGCCCGGACTTCCCCACGGGGGCGCAGGTTCTGGGCACCAGTGGCATTCGGGAATCCTATCAGACCGGGCGCGGCTCCATCACCATGCGCGGGGTAGCCACGATCGAAACCATTGAACAACGGGGACGGCCCGATCGGGAAGCCATCATCGTCACTGAGCTACCTTATCAGACCAATAAGGCCGCTCTGATTGAAAAGATCGCCGAAATGGTCAATGACAAGCGCCTGGATGGGATCTCCGATATTCGGGACGAGAGCGATCGGGATGGCATGCGGATTGTGATCGAGCTGAAGCGGGATGCCTATCCCCGTGTTGTGCTCAATAACCTGTACAAACAGACCCCCCTGCAGGCCAATTTTGGAGTGAATATGCTGGCCCTGGTCAATGGGGAACCCCAGACCATGAGCCTGCGGCAGATGCTCAGTGTCTTCCTGGATTTCCGGATTGAGACCATTACCCGACGCACCCGATACGAACTGCGGAAGGCAGAGGAGCGGGATCACATCCTGCAGGGCTTGTTAATCGCCCTGTCTAATCTGGATGCCATCATTGCCACGATCCGACGCGCCGCTGATGCCCCCACTGCTCGGCAAGAATTGATCGACTCCTACGGCCTGTCGGAGGCCCAATCCGATGCGATTCTGCAGATGCAACTCCGCCGTTTGACGGCCCTGGAAGCGGAGAAAATTCACCAGGAGCATGACGACTTGCAATCCCGGATTGTCAACCTGCAGGATATCCTGGCTCGACGAGAACGCATTCTGGAGATTATTGAAACAGAAGTTACCGAGTTACGCACTGTCCATGCCACCCCCCGACGGACCACGATCGAACAATCGGAGGATGAACTGGGCGATGCGGACCTAATTGCCAATGAGCGGGCCATTATCCTGCTGACGGAACAGGGCTACATCAAACGAATGCCTTTGAATGCTTTTGAAGCCCAGAGTCGTGCCACGCGAGGCAAAGCAGGCACACGCATGAAGGAGGATGATGGGGTCGAACACTTCATCACCTGCCGGGATCACGACAGCATTCTGCTCTTTACCGATCGGGGTATTGTGTACTGCCTCAGGGCCTATCAGATTCCTTCTGCCTCCCGCACGGCCAGAGGGGTGCCCGTAGTGCAGATGTTGCCCATTCCCAGGGATGAGAAAATCACCTCCCTGATTCCAGTTGCGGAATTTAGCGATGATGAATACCTGGTGATGTTGACTTCGGGAGGGTTCATTAAAAAGACTGCCCTGACCGCTTTCAGTAACATTCGCACCAATGGCCTGATCGCAATTTCCCTAGAAGAAGGAGATCACCTGCGCTGGGTCCGACCGGCCCGCGTCGATGACAGTATCATCATCGGTTCCAGTGGAGGGATGGCGATTCATTTCCGGGCCGATCATGAGCAACTGCGCCCGATCGGGCGGGGAACGCGGGGGGTACGGGCTATGAAACTGAAGGAGGGAGATCGGCTGATCAGCATGGATATCCTGCCCGCAACGATCGTTGCCAGCCTGCCCCTGGCTGAAGAGACGGATCTGGAAGATTCAGAGGCGGAGGACCTGGAAGAGCAGGATCTGGAGGAAGGGGAAGCAGGAGAAGCAGAGGACCCCACCCTCGCCACGGCTCAAGGACCCTGGATTCTGGTGATTACCGCCAACGGCTATGGCAAGCGGGTACCTGTTTCCCGTTTCCGCTTGCAAAGGCGGGCAGGTCGGGGCAAGATTGTGACCAAGTTCAAGTCCCGCTCTTTGCAGGATCAACTGGTTGCCCTCCGTATCGTTAACGAAGACAATGAACTGATGTTGGTGACTACTCGGGGCATCATTATCCGGCAGGCCGTGAATGCGATTTCGTCCCAATCCCCCTCTGCTACTGGGGTGCGGGTTCAGCGGTTGGATGAAGATGACACGATCGCGGCTGTAGCGCTCGTGCCCATCACCGATGGTGATGATGCGGCTTCGCTGGAAGCGAACCTTCCAACTGATGTTGATGCGGGCTCTCCGGTTACCCCTGACGCCGACGTTTCAACTGAACCTGAAGCAGAATAATATCCAGGGTTGGGGCAAACCATTGCCCCTTATCCATTACCTTCCCTTCCCCATGCCTGATCCCATGATGTACCGCCAGGACCATTTCGTGGTGCTGGAACCTAACCAGCCTGAGCAATTCCTGACAGCAGCAGAACTCCTGGAGAAGCTGAAGCAGGTTCTGGCTGGCTGTCAGGATGATTTGCCTAGAGACTTACAACCATTACCCTCGATCGCAGCCCAGGCCCAATACCTGTTGGATACGTCCTGCGAATTCGATGTCGCCCCCGGACAATTCCTCCAGTGGTATGCAGTCCGTCTGGAAAAGTAGCCCCACCTTTTGAGAATTTGGAGTATACTGCCTCTACACCTGGGGTGTAGATCACAGGAAAACACTACGGGTGTATAGCTTAAGCTCTGTTGGATTGAATACCTGTGGAGTTGTGTTCTCTCGGATGGTACGGCTGCCACCGCTGCCCTGCCGATCACCTTTGTCTGTTCAATCCTGGTAGCATTTTTTCAGTGAAGGGGTATTCGTTATGACGCCATCCTCTGCACCGGAACGTCCACGGACTACGTCTCGCCGATTAGACCGATCGTTGCTGATCTGGGTCGGCAGACTGCTTCTGCTCACAGCCGGGTGTGGTAGTGCCTTTCTGGGAGGGACCCTGCTTGCTGCGGTTTATCCATCAGAGGTTGCCACAGAACCGCTGGTCGAAAAACTCTTTCGCTTACTCCCCCAACCCGACCCTTTCCGAGTTACGCTGCCCAGTGACATTCTCTTTAACGATAGTCAGAGTCTGTTGCGATCAGGAGCCCAACCGATTCTGGACAGCATTTTACCCGAGCTCCAACCCTATCAGAAGGCCACGATTCGGATTGCAGCCCATACCGATGATATTGGCAACAGTCGAGACAATTCTGAACTATCCCTGCGGCAGGCCCTGGCCATTCGACAGTATCTTGCCAGTCGGGTGAAGGAAGGATATCACTGGGTAATTCTGGGCTACGGGAGCAGCTATCCCCTCACCGAGAACACCAGTAACTCCAATCGGCAACGCAATCGGCGAATTGAGATTACGATTGAGCCTGATTAGACATGGGTCATTGGATGCCTGATTTTGTCGCGGGGTTTTATTGGGGTCGGTCCCAACGAAACTGGCGATCGGACTCCTGAATTGGCACATCATTGATACTGGCTTCCCGGCGTTGCATCAGCCCATTGGGCGCGAACTCCCACTGTTCGTTGCCATAGGCGCGATACCGCTGGCCTGAATCCGTGTGATATTCATACTCAAATTTGACCGAGATCCGGTGGTCTGTGAAACTCCACAGTTCTTTCTTGAGGCGATAGTCCAACTCGGTATTCCACTTTCGGGTCAGAAATTCGCGAATCTTGGCCCGCCCGGTAAAAAACTCAGCCCGATTCCGCCAGACTGAATCTTCGGTGTAAGCCAGGGACACTCGTTCCGGATCGCGGGTATTCCAGGCATCTTCTGCTGCCTGCACTTTCGCCTTGGCAGTTTCGAGGGTAAAGGGAGGGAAGGGCGGGCGGCTGTCGGTCATGGTTCATAGTCTCCTGAATAGTAGGGAACAAGCGGCGTTGCCTGCAACGCCTGTACCGTAATCTCCATGGGGATCAGAGGGCAGAAGCATCATGCCCCTGCAGTTGTTGTTCCAGTTCTGCAATTCGAGTCTGCAAAGGCAGCAGCATCGTGGCCACTTCTGCTTCCGAGTAGCGAATGGGAATGTGCTGGGGGCAGTTTTCGCTGGTAGCCTCGACGTGAAAGAGAATGGCCCGTTCAATTTCAGCCGGGTAATCCGGCATACGGAGTTGCTCAATCAAAGCCGGATCTGTTTCTACAATGCGAGCCCGACCCCAGACCTTAATCCGTTGACGGTGACGATAGTCCATCAAAAACAGGAACGCCTTCCCCTCGCCAGATAAATTCCCCACCGTAATGTATTGAACATTCCCGGAAAAGTCAGCAAAGCCGAGGGTTTTCTCATCTAACACCTTCAGAAATCCCGGTGGCCCCCCGCGAAACTGAATGTAGGGGTAACCATTAGAACCAACGGTACCCAAGTAAAACCCATCCAGTTGGGCGATAAAGTCCTCCAGTTTTGGGGTGATGGAATCATGGGCAGGCCCATTGGCAATATAGCGCTCGTAGGTCTGCCGGGACCCGCGCTCCGTTTGCGCCGCCATCACCTCAGGGGTAAAAGCAATCTCTCCAAACTTGCGGGGCATGGTTCCTCCTATGCCGGTACGGGTGCTTCAATTCCCGCCATGCCAATGAATTTGGGCAGGTGTTTGATCCGATCAATCCAAGCCAGCAGATGGGGATAGGGGGCAAGGTCAATCTTGCCATCGGGAGCCAGGGCCACATAGGGGAACACGGCCACATCCGCGATCGTGGGATGGCCCAGTTCCAGCCAGTCCCGATCGGCCAGGTGGGTATTCAGTTGGGTGAGAATGAACGTTGACTTTTGCTGAGTTCGTTCCAGGTCGAGGTTAGTGACTTTGAACAGGTGATAGAGTCGGGCAGATTCAGGACCCTGACGCACCTCTCCCGCTGTTGTCGAGAGCCAGCGGATCACCTGCGCCAGAGGCAGAGCCTCCAGGGGCAGCCACTGGTCTCCACCATACTGCCGCGCCAGATACACCAGAATTGCCTGGGCATCCGCCAACACGATATCCCCATCGACCAGGACAGGCACCTGCCCAAAGGGATTGAGGGCCAGGAAATCAGGCTGCTTGTGGGCTCCTTTCAGCAAATCGACTTTAATCCACTCGTAATCCAAGTCCAGTAAGGACAGCATCAGTTTTGCTTTATAGCTGTTGCCAGACAGGTCGTGGCCATAGAGTTGGATCATGGGGACAGTCTCCATATAGGGGGGGGGATGAGCACCGAACGATCGGGATATGCTGACTGTACCGAACGTTCGGAACAATGTCAACCCACCAATAGGACGTGGGTTAACCCATGCATCAACCCGCGAACAGTCAACGGGATCTAGATCGAGGTTCCAGGTCCATGCGATCGAGTGCTGTCCCTGGTTCCCAGACTCTGGCTGGGAACCAGATGCTGCGACGCTGGATGATGGCAGGGGCACCCAGGCAGAGCCTGGGCGCTAGGAGACGGGGCGCTAGGAGACGGGGAGAAAATTAAATCCCCTCTCGGGAGGGGTGGCCCCCAGGGCAGGGGTGGGTATGGCCCCCAGGCAGAGCCTGGACGCTAGGAGACTACGGCAGTTCCCTGGGGTCCCTGGTTCCCAGACTCTGGCTGGGAACCAGATGCTGCGACGCTGGATGACGGCAGGGGCACCTAGGCAGAGCCTGGGCGCTAGGAGACTCGGAGTTTCCCCTTCGGAACTCGAACGATCTCCCTGTGAACTCGAACGATCGTACTTTGAACTCGGAGTTTTCCCTTCGGAACTTGAACGATCGCCCTTGAAACCCCAACATTGCACTTCTGAAGCCAAGCGATCGCCCTTTGCACTCGACGTTTTTCCTGCGGAACCTAAACGATCTCACTCTGAAGTCCAGCATTACAGCTCAGAACCTGAACCTGAACGATCGCCCTTTGCACTCGACGTTTCTGGTCCCTGGGGTCCCTGGTTCCCAGACTCTGGCTGGGAACCAGATGCTGCGACGCTGCGACGCTGGATGACGACATGGGCACCCAGGCAGAGCCTGGGCGCTAGGAGCCTGGGCGCTAGGAGACTACGGCAGTTCCCTGGTGTGTCCCTGGTTCCCAGACTCTGGCTGGGAACCAGATGCTGCGACGCTGGATGACGGCAGGGGCACCCCGGCAGAGCCTGGGCGCTAGGAGAGAGGGCCGGGATGGGTTTGGTGGCGCTACGCCACCTTAAAACTAGTCGTGATCCGCTGCATCGCAGCCTCCACATTCTCCCGGCTATTAAAAGCAGAAATGCGGAAATAGCCTTCCCCGGCTGCCCCAAACCCGGCTCCAGGCGTTCCCACCACGTTTACAGTCTGAAGCAACTGATCAAAGAAATCCCAACTGGATAGCCCCTTGGGTGTCTTCACCCAAACATAGGGGGCATTGACACCCCCATACACTTGCAAACCGGCAGCCGTCAGTTGCTCCCGAATCATCCGGGCATTATCCATGTAGAAGTTGACCAGGGCTTTGACCTGAGCCTGCCCCTCGTCGCTGTACACAGCCTCAGCCCCCCGCTGCACAATGTAAGACACCCCATTGAACTTGGTGGACTGACGCCGATTCCAGAGCTTCCACAGTTCCACATCCGATCCGTCAGCCGCCTTCCCGGTCAGGGTTTTGGGCACAACGGTGAGGGCACAACGGGTGCCCGTGAATCCGGCATTCTTGGAAAAGGAGCGGAACTCGATCGCGCACTCCCTGGCCCCTTCAATCTCATAGATGGAGTGGGGCAGGCTGGAATCGGTAATGAACGCCTCGTAAGCGGCATCAAAGAAGATGATCGATCCGTGGCTGCGGGCATAGTCTACCCAGGCTTGCAGATGATCGCGGGTGGCCACTGCCCCCGTGGGATTATTCGGGAAGCAAAGATAAATCAGATCGACCTTCTGGGTCGGAATTTCAGCCGTGAAGTGGTTCTCTGCTGTGATCGGCAGGTAGACCAGTCCTTCGTATTCCCCCCGATCGTTCACAGCCCCCGTATGGCCAGCCATGACATTGGTATCCACATAGACGGGATAAACCGGATCGGTAACGGCGATCGTATTGCGGTCCCCAAAGATATCGAGAATATTGCCGGTATCGCATTTGGAGCCATCGGAGATGAAAATTTCGGAGGCATCGACCTCACAGCCCCAGGCTTGAAAGTCGTGGGCCGCGATCTTCTCTCGCAACCAGGCATACCCCTGTTCGGGACCATAGCCCTTAAAGCCCGAGCGATCGCCCATTTCTTCCACAGCTCTGATCATGGCTGTCCGGCAGGCTTCTGGCAGAGGTTCCGTCACATCACCAATGCCCAGACGAATAATCTTGGCATCAGGATTCGCCTCAGCAAAGGCATTCACCCGACGGGCAATCTCCGGAAACAGGTAGCCCGCTTTCAGTTTGAGGTAATTGTCGTTAATGGTTGCCATGATGAACGGTTACAAGTTAGGTCCAAATTAAAGGTCGGCATTAATCATTATCATCATCGTTGCTGTCGTAACGGGAGCGACCCAGGGATTTGCAAATTCCCCGCTTGGAGGATTTGACAAACTGGCACAATTCCATCACCAGGGGGTCGGGGGCAAATTCTGCCTCCATGGCAGCTACTGCCTGAGATACAGTCAGCCCCGATCGATACAACAAGGAGAAAGCCCGCTTCAAGATTAATCGTTGCTCTGCCGTAAACCCGGCTCGTCGCAGGCCAATTACATTCAGGTTCAGCACCGTGTTCGTGCTGAGACTGCGGGTAATACAAAAAGGAGGCACATCCTTCTGGACGGCGGTGCCCCCGGCCATCATGGCCAGTCTGCCAATGCGGGTGAACTGATGCACCAGGCAATTGCCACTGATAAAGGCCCGATCGCCAACCTCGACATAGCCTGCCAGCAGGGCATTGTTCGCCACAATCACCTGGTTACCCAGTTTGACATTGTGGGCCAGGTGGCTGTAGGCCATCAACAGACAGTTGTGCCCCACCTCTGTGACGGAACCCGCCAGAGTTCCCCGATGGATCGTTGCGCCTTCCCGAATCACACAACCGTTCCCAATTCGGACATAGCTTTCTGCTTCTTGATAAGCCATATCCTGGGGCAAATCGCCGAGGACGGCCCCAGCATGGACTTGACACTCCATGCCCAGGGACGTATAGGGCAGAATCGTGACATGGGGACTGATGACACATCGATCGCCAAGCTGGACCTGGCGATCGATGTATGAAAACGCACCCACAACCACCCCCTCTCCCAGCACGGCATCCGGATGGATTACTGCCGTTGGATGAATGGTCATGGCTCTTCTCCCTGCAAACACAAAACTCTCAACACTCTATTTTCTGGTAAAGCTGCCCCAAGTCATAAGTGAATCTGAATATCAGCCTGATCTGGGTAAGGGGTAGGGTAGAATCTCTCTACTGTGTGCCACATCACATCATGGGATTTTCATGGAGCAATCTTCTACGCCACCTGATCTGCCAACAGAAGTCATTCTGACCCATTCCAGGCAGTCTCTGGGGCATGTGATATTAGACTGGACTCCCCAACCGGGTGCCTATCTGGACCTTGAAGGCAAGACCTACACTGTTCTGGAACGCCACCATCGCTATCATCTCAAATCTGGCCGCTATCGCCTGCAGAAGGTTGCCCTATATGTTCAATCAGCCCAGCGACCCAATGAAACCAGCCTGATCAACGGCCTCTGGGTGATCGGAGACGCTACATGCCGCTTCAATGCCCGTTCTGAAATCCTCCGCTGTGCGGTCCATCCTGAAGGCCCCTGTTCCGGGTGCCGCCATTATGAGCAGTAGCTTTCAATTACTGTAGCCGCTCTCCCGCCTGTAATCTGGCCCCATTGGCAAAATCCCAGCCGGACTGGATGCGCTTGCCAGAGGGCTGGACCTCTCGCAGCAGCAGCAACCCCTCCCCCGTCTGGACGATCGGGCCCAGGTTTTTCACCACCGCCACAATTGCCCCGGGTCGAAAAATAGTGCTGGAGAGGGCCGACCAATCCGACTCCAGAGCTGCCAGGGCTGGGGGAAGTTGGGACCAGAACCCAGGCCCCAGAGGTGCGGTAGCAATGACTTTGAGGGGCACATCCCGACAGACGGTCACACAGTCTGGGAAGAACCCCCGCACCTGATTGTGGAGGGCGATCGCCGATCGGGACCAGTCCAAGCCATAATCCTCCTTACGAATCAGGGGGGCATAGGTGGCCTGGGCGGCATCCTGTGGCTCGGGTTGAACCTGCCCAGCTTCCAGTTGCAGCAGGGTTTCCACCAGCAATGCAGCGCTGAGGTCAGCCAAAGTCTGGGCCAATTGATGGGCATTGTCCAGCAACGCGATCGGCACCGTTCGCTTCAACAGCATTGGCCCCGTATCCATCCCAGCATCCATCAGCATGGTCGTAATGCCTGTCTCCACCTCACCCTGATAGAGACACCACTGGATGGGGGCAGCTCCTCGATACTGGGGCAGAATCGAACCATGGGCGTTAATACAGCCCAACCTGGGCATATCCAGGATCTGCTGGGACAGAATTTGACCGTAGGCAATGACCACAAAGGCATCTGCCTGGGCTGCAACGAGATTGTCCAGTGTCTCAGGGTCTTTCTTGACGCTTTTGGGCTGCCAGACCGGGATGCCCTGCTCCACCGCCACAGCTTTCACAGGGGAAGGAATCAGGTCATTCCCCCGTCCCCGCCGCTTATCGGGTTGGGTGACTACCGCCACTACCTGAAATCGGTCATCCGCCAGCAGTTTCTGCAGGCTGGGAACGGAGAAAGTTGGGGTGCCAAAGAAGACAATTTTGATCATTTTGAAGATTCTATATCAATCGATAGTCTGCTGAACCTGATTGGGAGCATGTCACTTTTGCAGTGATGCTTTCTAGCCCTCATCCCCCAGCCCCTTCTCCCAAAAAGGGCGAAGGGGAGCCGAATCATTTCAAAGTCCCTCTCCCAAATTGGGAGAGGGATTTAGGGTGAGGGCAAAGGTGACATGTACCCGACCTGATTGACTGACAAAACTCCTGAAACCCTTAAAATCCACTAAGAAATGAGAATTAAATAAAGTAGGGGTTTGGGGGCAAAGCCCCCAAGCAGGGGCGTTGCCCCTGCACCCCAATGGTTCATCTTATTTAATTCGTGATCCTAAGTTGAAGTGAGATCCGAAACCCAAGGTAAACCCTTGACAAGGTTGGGTTTCGCTCTGCTCCACCCAACATGAACAGTTTTGTCAGTCAATCAGTTGCTCAACTTGAGTGAGGGTCTTAAAAGACTAGAGATCCCGATCGCTCTTCTTTGATCCGCCCAGCAGAATTTTTCAGTTATTGCGGGAACTGGGGTTTGACTAATTGTCTTTTGACAAGGGCTTTGGCCCCATGTTAAGCATCTATTGACAATGACATCTCGCATATTTGTTACTGAATCTTCATCGAAAAATGATCGGTACCGAAAAGAGGATTGTTTTCAGGAGATCCCAAGACAGAAAGACCTATTTCCCAGATAAAAAAATGATACAAAAAGTTTTTACTCATTGATTCGTAAATATTTAATCTTTATTTTAATGAACCCAGTCAGTCAGTTATTTAATTCAAAGACAAACAAGATTAATTGGTAAATCTAGCCAGGAAAATCCCGAATAAAGGCAGGTTTAGAAGGGATGAAGTTCTGTCCCAATTTGAGATTATTCCCTTCTAATTCATTGGTCCTCCCTTCATTTCTATGAGCAAGGCAATATGCGTAGCAAAACAGTGACTCAAAAGCAACTGTTCTGGATCTTGCTGCTGATGACATTGATCTTTTGTGTCTACATCAGCGGATTAACCCATGCCACGAACCACTTGGGGTATTAGAGAAATATTTCTAATCATAACGACCTGTTCAATCGAATACTCCAGGACATTATTAATAAAACTATAATTTTCCTAGAAAAAGCATCGAATACTCCAGGACATTATTAATAAAACTATAATTTTCCTAGAAAAAGCAAAGATTGTTCGATATCCTGAGGGGGAACAAATTACTGAATATCCGCCATAAAAGGATGCCAATGTTTGGTTTGAATATGCTGTCATTGGTATAGGAGAGCACAATGCTTGAAAATCTCCTGCCCCCCTTGAATGACCATAACTTGCCCTATCCTGACACCATCCATCCGATCGTCGTTCACTTCGTGATCGCCATGGTGTTATTTGCAGTGTTTTGTGATGGAGTAGGGTACTTCAGTCGCAATTCCAAGCTGTATGAAGTCAGTTGGTGGAACCTTTTTTTTGCCACTATTTCGATCTTTGTCGCCGTCATGTTTGGTCAGATTGAGGCTGGTTTAGCCCTTGCCTATCCAGCCTCTGAGTCCACTCTCAATTTGCATACCATCCTGGGCTGGTCCCTGTCTGGCATCATTGCCGCCATAACGGCCTGGCGTTACGTGCTGCGGTTGCGGGATCCAAAAACCCTGCCGATCGGTTTTATCGTCGTTGGCGTGGTGCTAACGGTTCTGGTGTGCTTCCAGGTCTATCTGGGGGATGAGTTGGTTTGGGTCTATGGGCTGCATACCGTACCGGTGGTGGAAGCGTTGAAAGAAGGAGTGCTGTGATGGGGGATGACTTGATTCGTCAGTTGGGGTCTCAATTGGGTGAAAATGGTCTGCCCTACGCCATTCCGATCCATCCTAACCTGGTTCATTTGACCCTTGGGTTGTTTATTATCGCGATCGCCTTTGACGTTGTCGGCGTCTTGTTTCCCCTGGAGCGGCCCATCTTTAAGTTTCTCGCCATTCCAGCGGCCCGTTCCAACTTCTTTGATGTGGGCTGGTACAACATGCTGGCGGCGGCTGTGATTACCTTTTTGACGGTAGCAGCCGGGTTTTACGAAATCATGCTGGCCCATCCCCCAGCGGATGTGACCAGTGCCTGGGGGTTGCAGGCTATGTCCACCCTGCTCTGGCATGGGGTGGGCGGGGTTTTCCTGCTGCTCTTTATTGTGGGGATGGCTGTGTGGCGCGGGTTTCAGCGCTACGTCTGGTTCAGTGATACCAGTCGTCAGGTGCAATGGAGCTATCTGCTCGTAGGCATTGGCATTATGGCGCTGATGTATGTTCATGGCACCCTGGGAGCGCAGTTGGCAGCAGAATTCGGAGTCCACAATACGGCTATTCATCTGTTGCGATCGGGCCAAGACCCCAATCAGGTACTGCAAGCCCTGGGGGGATTGTGATGAACCGGAAAACCCTGTTGACCCTGGGTGGGGTCACGATCGTCCTGGCTCTGATCAGCTTGTGGATGGGCCAGCAAGCCTATACTTGGTTTCCCCCGCAGGCAGCAGCCGAGGCCCAACTGGTTGATGACCTGTTCAGCTTTTTGGTGACCCTGGGCACATTTATCTTCCTGGGGGTGGTAGGGGCACTCACCTATGCCGTCTTGTTCCAGCGGGTCGGTCGGTATGACTTCAGCGATGGTCCCCCGATCGAGGGGAACATCACCCTAGAAGTGGTATGGACGGCCATCCCGATCGTACTGGTGATCTGGATTGCAGGCTACAGCTACCAGATTTATGACCAAATGTCGATTCTCGGTCCCATGGAACATGTTCACATGGGGATGGCAACGGCTGAGGCCGCGCCGCTCTCATCCGCAGACCAGTCGGTGGAGCGGATTGAGGTGCGATCGCGTCAGTGGGCTTGGGAGTTTTACTATCCAGAGCAGCAGGTCACCAGCACCGAACTGCACTTGCCCAATAACCGCCGGGTAAAGCTGGTGCTGCAATCGGCAGATGTGTTGCATGGGTTCTTTGTACCGGCCTTTCGGGTGAAGCAGGACATCATTCCTGGACGAGTGATTGATTTTGAGTTCACCCCAATTCGGGAGGGAACCTATCGGCTGCGTGACTCCCAATATAGTGGGACTTACTTTGCGGCCATGCAAGCTGATGTGGTGGTGGAGTCCCCAGCAGCCTATCATCAATGGTTGACCGCAGCAGCAGCCCAAACGCCAACTGCAGCAGCTAATCCAGCTTTTGAGGAATACAATCGGACCACCAAAGCAGCCATTAATCCAGGCTGGAAAACGGTCATCCCGGCTCCGCCCCCGATCGTTAACTATTCTGCCCAAGATTCCAGTGCAAAGGACAAACCCGTATGACTGACTCTTCTCTGGAAGTGATCCCGGCTCAGACTGAGCAACCGCTTCCCGACGCGCCGGACAACTGGAAACGCTTCTTCAGCTTCAGCACGGATCACAAAGTCATTGGCATTCAATACATCGTCACCTCCTTTTTCTTCTTTTTGGTGGGGGGTATCTTTGCCATGATTATCCGGGGCGAACTAATTACGCCAGAAGCCGATTTGCTCGATCGGCCCGTCTACAATGCCATGTTCACCATGCATGGAACCGTGATGTTGTTCCTCTGGACCTTTCCGGTGCTGGTTGGGTTGAGCAACTATCTGGTCCCCCTAATGATCGGGGCGCGGGATATGGCCTTTCCCCGATTGAATGCGGCGGCCTTCTGGATGGTGCCCGTGTTTGGGGTCATCCTGATGGCGAGTTTCCTAGTCCCTGGTGGGCCATCCCAGTCGGGTTGGTGGGCCTATCCTCCGGTCAGTTTGCAAAATCCCACCGGCAACCTGATTACGGGACAGGTGTTGTGGATTTTGGCGGTGGCCATTTCTGGTGTGTCGTCTATTATGGGGGCCATCAATTTTGTGACGACGATCGTCCGCATGCGCGCCCCCGGCATGACCTGGTTCCGGATGCCCGTCTTTGTCTGGACGGTGCTGAGTGCCCAGATAATTCAACTGTTCGGCCTGCCCGCCCTGACTGCCGGAGCGGTCATGCTGCTGTTGGATATTACGGTCGGCACCAGTTTCTTTGATCCGGCCAAGGGGGGCGACCCGGTGCTGTTTCAGCACTTTTTCTGGTTTTACTCCCACCCGGCAGTTTATGTGATCATTCTGCCGGTATTTGGCATTTTTTCGGAAATTTTCCCTGTTTATGCCCGTAAGCCCCTCTTTGGCTACAAAGTAGTGGCGATCTCATCGCTTGTGATCACGGGCCTGAGTGGTCTGGTGTGGGTGCATCACATGTTTGCCAGCGGTACCCCTGGCTGGATGCGGATGCTGTTTATGTTTTCCACCATGTTGATTTCGGTGCCCACCGGAATTAAGGTCTTTGCCTGGGTGGCCACGATTTGGGGGGGGAAATTACGGCTGGATACCCCCATGCTCTTTGGGCTCGGGGGCATGGTCATGTTTGTTTTTGCCGGAATTACGGGCATTATGTTGGCCTCAGTTCCCATTGATATTCATGTGAACAATACCTACTTTGTCGTTGGGCATTTTCACTATGTCATCTATGGGGCAGTGGTCATGGGGGTCTATGCTGCCTTCTACCACTGGTTCCCCAAAATGACTGGGCGCATGTACTCCGAGGGCCTGGGTAAGCTGCACTTTGTCCTCACCTTGATTGGGACGAACCTCAATTTCTTCCCCATGCATCCCCTGGGGCTGCAGGGCATGCCTCGGCGGGTGGCTTCCTATGATCCAGAGTTTGCCTTCTGGAATGTGCTGGCCAGCCTGGGGGCATTCCTTCTGGGCATGTCTACCCTACCGTTTATTTTGAATATGATCGGCTCTTGGGTACAGGGTAAACCAGCTCCAGGGAATCCCTGGCGGGCGATCGGGCTGGAATGGCTCGTTTCCTCCCCCCCCCCGGTTGAGAACTTTGAAGAGATTCCTGTGGTTGTAGCGGAACCCTACGGCTACGGCAAGCAGGAGCCCTTAATTGCCACAGATGTTCATTCCCTGGAGGCCAGCTCATGAGCAGCGCGAATTTTGATCCCTCCCTGGATGCCCATGCGCCTGGTCATGGGGCAGATCATCACCTGGAGGAGGCCGGAAATAGCCTGTTTGGCTTTATCGTCTTTCTTCTATCCGAGAGCGTCATCTTTCTCAGCTTCTTTGCAGGCTATATCGTCTACAAAACCACGACACCCGATTGGTTGCCCGCAGGAATTTCTGGGTTGGACATCCGCGATCCTGCGATTAATACCGTCGTGCTGGTCTCCAGTAGTTTTGTCATTTACATTGCGGAGCGCTTTCTCCACCGAAATCAACTCTGGGGCTTCCGCCTGTTCTGGCTGACCACCATGGCCATGGGGAGTTACTTCCTGTACGGGCAGGCGGTGGAATGGCAGAGTCTTAAGTTTGGGTTTACCTCTGGTGTTTTCGGTGGCACTTTCTACTTGCTGACGGGATTTCACGGCTTGCATGTGCTGACAGGCATTCTTCTGCAGGCCATTATGTTGATCCGATCGTTTCTCCCCGGTAACTATGACGCTGGTCAGGTGGGAGTGGAAGCAACATCCCTGTTCTGGCACTTTGTGGATGTCATCTGGATTATCCTGTTCATCTTGATTTATATCTGGCAGTGACCCCCTTCATGTCTTCCAGAGAGGAGCTGACATCATGATCATCGACGACGATCGCTACGACCTCATCATCATTGGCACGGGGGCAGGCGGGGGAACCCTGGCCTATAAACTGGCCCCCAGTGGGAAAAAGATTTTGATTCTGGAGCGGGGGGATTTCATGCCCCTGGAGGAGCAAAATCGTAGCAATGTCGATGTGTTTAAGAAAGAGCGGTATCACGCCTCAGAGCAGTGGTATGACCACAATGGAGAGCCTTTTTATCCCCAGACCAATTATGCGATTGGGGGCAATACCAAAATTTATGGCGCAGTCTTAATGCGCATGCGCGAACGAGATTTTGCGTCTGTGCCCCATCAAGAGGGGGTTTCGCCGGAATGGTGTCTCACCTATAACGACTTTGAGCCTTACTACACCGAGGCTGAACACCTGTACAAGGTCCATGGGCAGGCAACTGCCGATCCCACAGAGCCCCCCCATAGTGCTGACTACCCCTACCCAGCCGTGGAGCATGAGGCCCAGGTGCAGGAGGTGGTATCTGCGATCGCCCAGCAGGGTCTACATCCAACCCCCTTACCTGTGGGACTGACCCGCCAGGAGGATGACCCCACCAATGATGCGGAAGTGAGTGGGATTGCTCCGGCTTTGAAATATTCCAACGTCACCCTGAAAACCCAGACGCAGGTGGTTTGTCTGCACACCAATCCGTCTGGACGGGAGGTGAAAGCGGTGGAGGCTGAAGTGGATGGCAAATCCCATCTGTTTTTCGGGGATATTGTCGTGCTGGCCTGTGGGGCGATTAACTCGGCGGCCCTGCTGCTGCGATCGGGGAACGATACCTGTCCCAATGGGCTGGCCAATCAGTCTGGGCTGGTTGGGCGCAATCTGATGAAGCATCGGATTTCCTCGGTGGTGCAGCTCAGTGCCCCCAATTCGGGTCAGTTTCAACGCAGTGTCAGCGTCAATGATTTCTATTGGGGTGAAAAAGATTTTCCTTACCCCATGGGCCATATCCAAAATACCGGGGGATTGTTGCAAGATATTATCTTTGCCGAATCACCGCCGGTACTCTCTGTGTTGGCCAAGGTGATGCCCGGTTTTGGGCTGAAGCAATTGGCCACCCATTCGATCGGCTGGTGGGTCCAAACGGAAGACTTGCCCGATCCCAATAACCGGGTGTGGGTGGAAAAAAATAAGTTGTACCTGAATTACACCCCTAACAATACGGAAGCCCACGATCGGCTGGTTTATCGCTGGATCGAGGTGCTGAAAGGGGTCGAGAAAAACATGAAACAATCTGTTTTGCAGCGGAGCGGCCTTCATCCCAATGGGGAAGTTCCGATCCAAGTGGTGGCTAACCAATGTGGCACCTGTCGCTTTGGTCCCGATCCGGCCACATCCGTTCTGGATCCTTTCTGCCGCACCCACGCGGTGGACAATCTGTATGTCGTGGATGGGAGTTTCTTTCCTTCTCATGCAGCGGTCAGTCCGGCGCTGACCATTATGGCCAATGCGCTGCGGGTGGGGGACCATCTCCTTGATCGCTTGGGGGCTTGAAGACCTGCGATTCAGGGGGGCTTGCAACCGGCCTCCCTATGCACTGGCCCGCTGTTGGCGCAAGAAACTGCCAATTAAATAGAGAGAGCCACAGAGAACCACAGGATGCTGTTGGAAAGAGCGCGCATTCGGGCGATCGCAGGCGGCTGTCAATCCGGCATTCAAATCCGGATAAGCCTGACAGTGGCTCAGGGTGGGGCAGACCTCATGGGCCAGGGTGACCAGCTCGCTCAGATCGGCAGAACTGTGATCGGGAACAGGGACCAGGTACAGGGCATCTCCGGGACGGAGTAATTCCTCTAAAATTCCGGCATGGTCTTTCGTGGATAGCATCCCCATCACCCAGCGCACTGGCTGTCCCACCAACATCCGGCTATCAATAAACTCGCGCAGAACTGTAGCGGAGGGGCGGTTATGTGCCCCATCGATCAACAGGGGATGCTGATGCCAGGTGTTGTATTCCAGCCGACCGGGCCAGTGGGCTTTGGCCATGCCATCTGCAATGTCGTGGTTGGGAATATCCCATCCCTGATTCCGCAGGATCAGCAGGGCAGAAATTGCCAGGGCCGAGTTCATCAACTGCACCTTGCCATGCAGGGGCAAGGGATACTGGATACCGTGAAATTCTGCGATCGGCAGGGTTTTGTCCCAGGCGACATCCGTACTTTCGAGCCGCTGGATTTCCTTCTCCCAGCGGCCCATTTCCACGGCTGCTTCCGGCCAGGTTGCGGGGCAAGCCAGCGCATCAATGCGCTGACGAATCACCGTTTCTGCCTCCGGGGGCAAAGAGCCAACCACGGCTGGACAGCCGGGCTTTAGAATCCCGGCTTTCTCTGCGGCTATTTCACCCAGGGTGGAACCCAGGCGCTGCCAATGATCCCAGCCGATCGAGGTAATGATACTGACCAGAGGCCGATCGCACACATTGGTTGCATCCAACCGTCCCCCCAGACCGACTTCCATCACCGCCACATCCACATGGCGCTGGGCAAAGTAAAGCCAGGCTGCTGCCGTGATTACCTCAAACTGGGTGGGAGATGGACTGTCTGGGTCAATGGCTGCTTCAACTTGCGCCAGCAGGGGAAACAGTTGTTTGGCCCCAATCGGTTTCTCATTCAGACAGATGCGCTCATACCAGTCCACCAGATGGGGAGAGGTGTAGCGACCAACCCGATAACCAGCCTGAGTCAGGATAGCGGACAGGTAGGCGCAAACGGACCCCTTCCCATTGGTGCCCGCAACATGAATCACTGGCACCTCTCTATGGGGATTTCCCAGGGCAGCCAGCAGGTGCTCAATCCGTTCCAGACCCAGTTCAACCCCAAACTGGGCAAAGCGACCTAACCAGGTGTCAACATCTGTCAGGGTATACACTTGCTTCCTAAATCTTTAAGGGATGTATCAGCGGTTTTTAAAGTGTGTATGAGTTTGCAGACTCTGTCTCTATCCAAAACTAAAATAAAGGTAGAGCCTGAGTCTCAGGGAGGTCAACGATGTTAGTTATTTTAACGAGTGATCAGCTCATTCCTCCTGAGCGAGTTTGTCAAACCTGCCTGTTGGCCGATCGGACGGGCCATCCTCGCTGGCACCAGGGGCGGCTCTGGTGCGGTCATGCCCTCCATGGGCGTCAGGAGAACCTGCCCGAACAATATGAATGTCAGATGGGGTTCCGGATTGCTCGGATTGACTGAGCCAGGGTAATCAATGGCCACTACGCAGGACGAATCTTCCAGGACAATTTAAACTAGGGTATATTATTCATCCTGTCATTTTATTTAGGAGAGAAGGCATGACCTGGCGTGGATCCTCAACCCCTCAAGATCGGTTTTTTGCCTGTCTCCCCTACTTGCTTCCCCTGATTGAGGGATTGGTTTTTGGTACCTTTCTCGTGCAGCAATTTCCGGTTTTGGGCATTATTTTCCTGCCCCTCCTGCCTCTGATTCAACTTTATGGCAGTATTCCCTTTGCTGGGTTGGTCGTCTTTTTTGCCCTGTTTCTCCTGGTGGTCCGCAACGAGGGCATCAGCCATTTTATTCGCTTCAACACCATGCAAGCGATCCTGTTCGATATCATTCTGATTCTCTGCCTTTACATTGCCCAGTGGATTTTGCGGCCCGTGTTTGCAGGGGGATTTGTGACCCAGACCCTGTTTAGCGTGGTGTTTCTCGGCAACCTGGCGGCGATCGGCTACTCCATCTTCCAGACTGTACTGGGCCGGTATGCAGAGATCCCACCGATTTCGGATGCCGTTCACATGCAGGTCAGATAATCCCTCAAGCTTCGCCTGTGCCTGGATGAACCCTGATGGGATGCGTCCCTTACGGTGTATACGGATTTCGCAGATGCCGGGATCGGTCTGGTGGGCTGAGCCGATTCCAAGAATGCGCTGGTTGTGTAACCCATTCAAGCGGATTTGCTGGGGCCACGAGCGGTAAGATCCCCGACTCAACCCCAGCACTCCCATCAGACCATCTGTGCCAGGGGCATCAGCATCTAGGTGAGCTGTTAGCCTCAGACCTTTTCGCGGAGGAGGTCTGGAGGACGTGCGGTGTCCTCCAGCGGGGATTGCGGGGGGCTGGCCCCCTGAAACACAAAACCAACCGCTCAAACTTGTCATAGAAGTGGGTCATTTGCCTGGGTTGTGGCCATGGCTGCCCTCACCCCAAAGCCCTCTTCTAGAGGGAAAGGACTTAGGGTGAGGCAAGGAACGAACTCCCTTCAGAATGGCGGCTATCGGCTAATCACGGTATTTTCCAAGCAGCCAATTCCTTCAATCTCGATCCGGATCCGATCGCCCACCGCTAGGGGACCCACCCCTTCTGGGGTGCCCGTGAGAATCACATCTCCTGGCAGCAGGGTCATCACCTGGCTGATGTAAGAGACCAGCATATCGGGAGGGAACACCATCTGGTCGATCGCAGCAGACTGGACTGGTTCTTCCCCATCATTCAGATAGGTCTGAAGCTGGGCGGCAGGAGCCAGTTCCCGCACAATCCATGGACCCAGGGGACAAAAGGTGTTGAAGCCCTTAGCCCGAGTCCACTGTCCATCCCGCCGTTGCAGATCCCTGGCGGTCACATCATTGGCGATCGTATACCCCCAGATCTTGCTGTGGGTTTCCTCCGGGGGGCAATCCGTACAGGCTTCCCCAATCACCAGAGCCAGCTCTCCCTCATAATCCACCCGCTCAGACTGGGGAGGATAAATGATCTCTGACCCTGTCGCAATGACTGCTGTTGGGGGCTTGAGAAAGAGTAAGGGTTCCGAGGGGAGATCATGGCCCAATTCTGCGGCATGAGCCTTATAGTTCCGACCGATGGCGACAATTTTAGAGGGTGAACAGGGAGCCAACAAGCGATATTGTTCCGGTTCTATCTCTAACCCCGTCGGCTGGCCTTTCAACCAGGGTGGGGCATCCAGAACTTGAATGCTCCGACTGAGTTGCAGTAGACCATAGTAAACCTCACCCTGAAGCGTCTGCACTCGAACATAACGCTGAGCCATAGCAATAGCCTACTTACCTCTAAAAATGTGCGATTTGCTATGGCTAGGATAAAGCGGCTTGAGAGTCAGAGCAAGCCAGAGAGAATGGAACAAAGTGGTCTATAATGGAAATTCTGTGCTTCTTGCCCCATGAACACCATGAGGCCATTTAGTCCATAAGGAGACTTCGATGACGACTACGTTTATGTACGAGACCATGTATATCCTGCGTCCAGACCTGAGCGAAGAGCAGGTGGATCAGGCGATCACCAAGTATCAAACTTTGCTGCGAGAGCAGGGTTCTGAACTCCTGGAAACTCAACATCGGGGCAAACGGCGGCTGGCCTACGAGTTGAAGAAACATCGGGAAGGCATTTATGTGCAAATGAATTTTAAGGGTGAAGGTAAGGTGATTGCTGCGATGGAGCGAGCAATGCGCCTGAGCGAGGAAGTGATTCGGTATTTGACAGTCAAGCAAGAAATTCCTGCAGAAGAGGAGCCGATCTCGGCTGAAGAATAGATCCAAGCCGCAAGCATGGATTCAGAACCTGGAGGGACGTTGTAGGTAACGTCCCTCCCACGGTTTTAAAGGGATTTATGAATTGTTGCAATTGAAGGTTCGAAAGAAGGGTTCAAGCAGGTGTCAATTGCAAATTCAGATGGTACATTAGCGGCTACAGCGATATAGCGGAAAATTCGACATCCTTCGACCTTCCTGTTGCTGGCCCGAAAACCTTATGGGAGTTCAAACAACGTGACTCGAACCGACAACCCAACCCTCCAGGCGTTACAAGCCGAGGTCTTTCGTTTACGAGAAGAATTGCAAGTCCGCGATCAACTGGTGCAGCAACTCTCTCAGGAGTTGTTTCGCTTGGTTAAGGGCAATACGGCCTTTATGCCTGAGCCAGCCCTTTCTGAAAGCCACGCCGAGGAACTGCGGGTTTTGAGGGAGCAATTGCAGGGGGTGGAACAGCAGGTCGCTTTTTATCAGGAACAGATCACCAGTCGGGATACGGAAATCTACCAGCTTCGTCAGTCGGTCCAGGAACTGACCGATCGCTCTCGGATGCTGGAACAGGTTGTGCAGGAATTACCCAGGGTCTACAAACAGAAATTTGCCGAACGGATGGCCCCCGTTAAGCAAAAGGTGGCCCTGTTGCAACAGGAGAATCGTCGGCTCCATTCCGAATTGCAGAGTGTCAGCTATCGTCTGGCCGTGCGGAGTCGTCATGTCAGCCGGGTAGACCTGCCCAACTTCCCTCGATCGGGGGAGCCAATTCTGCCTAATTTTGGCACCTGAAGAGAAGGGCTAAACAGGCCAGCCCGTGGATGTTTGCAAGGTCTTGCAGTGTCTGAATCCCATATCACAACAGGGCGTGATCTCCGGCGCTTCGATCGGTTCGGGTCAGGGGGTTCTACCTGTTGTCATTGGGCCGCAGATAAATTGACAGAGATTCCCTGTCGCGCCAAGATGGGAAGAGGGATGAACTTTTATTAAGTCAAACACCATGGCGCTTGAGTTCCTGACAGCTGAAACCGTTGAGCAGATTGCTCAGGATTACGGGTACTGGGCTGTGTTTGCTGGTATTTTGCTGGAAAACTTGGGCTTACCGTTGCCAGGAGAAACCATTACCCTAGCGGGTGGATTTCTGGCCGGGAGTGGTCAACTCGATTACTGGTTTGTCTGGGGAAGTGCTGCTGCCGGAGCTGCCCTGGGCGGGAATTTTGGCTACTGGATTGGCCGCCTAGGTGGATGGCCTCTGCTGGTCCGGATCGGTCAGGTGTTCCGTTTCCGGGAAACACAATTGATAGACCTGCGGGAGAAATTCAGTCGCAATGCCGGTCGCACCGTATTTGTCGGTCGCTTCATCGCCCTGTTGCGGATCTTTGCCAGTCCCCTGGCTGGTATTGCGGGCATGCCCTATCTTCGCTTTACCCTTTACAACCTGACCGGAGCGTTGGCCTGGGCTTCTATCATGGTTACCCTAGCCTTCTTTGCTGGTCGGCTCATCTCCCTGGAACAGTTGATTACCTGGGTCAGCCAGTTTGCGGTTCTGGCGCTGGCGATCGCGATCGGGGTGATTGTGGTGCCTTTCTGGCTGGAGACCCGTCAGACTCGGGAAGCCTCCTCTGGTGAAGGTGAGGGTTAAACGAAGTGAGCCTGCTTAAACAATTACGGATTTTGCGTGATTTTCCAACCCCAGCACCGACGAACTTCTTCAAACCAACGAATGATGGGTTCAGCCGTGATGGCTACCATCGTTTCAATGGCGATACGACTATTATCCCAATGTGCGTATTGGACAAGGGTGGCGAAAATCCTTGGCAATAAGCTGATTACCTGTAGGTATTTACGCTCATACCAGTAGGCGCAGCCCAGGACGCCCAGCCCAAAGGTCGTGATGATTGGATTGTCGAGACGATGAGCCTGAATAATGGCTCTCAGAGCCTGGACTTTGGCCAATTTGGCTTGACCTGCTCGACTGTAGCAGTAGGAGAGATTACATCGGCAAATTACTTCCGAATCCAGTTGTTTCAGTCGTTTTATTAAAGATAGGGCCTGAAGGAAATAATGAGTAGCTGACTGGAAATCATGGCTCCGGGCATAATTTGCCCCCATGGTGTGCAAGGCAAAAGCTTCGAACGCCATTAATCCCAGTCTGCGAGCTATTTTTAAGGCCGTCAGTAAGAATTCCTGGGCTAACTGAAAATCCTGTTGCACAGTGTGAAACAGCCCTAAAAAGACATAACCTTGAATCCGGGTGTACCCGTCTTCCAGACGTTCATCCAGCATGAGGAATCGATCGACATACTGTTTTGCCTCTTGAATGCACCGCAGTTCAGCATAGATTCCGATCAATTCTGCCAGGATATCTCCCTCCAGATGAAGATCTGCCACCTGCTGGAGGATAGCAAGTGCTTCCTGGTAAGAGGATAGGGCCTGCTGGAAGCCTCTGCGTTTCTTACTTTGGGCGTTGTGACACCGGCCCAGTAAGGCGAGAGCTTGGGCCAATTGATGAGGATGGTTGAAAAGACGCATTCGTTCTAGAAGCTGCTGCGCATAGCTTTCAGCCAGTGTTCGCTGCTCCTCCCCTAAATTCACGAGTACCAGTCCTTCCAAAGCCCAAATTTCCATTTGCCCATCCTGCTGGTGGAGGGAGAACTGGAGTAACTGCTCATAACACTGTCTCGCTTTCTGGAATTGCCCCTGGTAATAGTAGGCTCGACCCAGACCATGAAAACTCAGTCCTGCGCAGTCCTGGCCTAATTGTCCCAAAAGGGTTTGATAGAGTTGCAGTTGTTCGCCGAAGTTGTTGAGTTGGTGTAACTGCTCATGCAGGGTAAATGGAGCAACAGCTTCAGGTTTCATCAAGAGAACATCCTGGTATACCTGCCGCCATAAACCGGCCTGACCCAGGTAAGTGATTGCGTCCCAGTAGCCTTCCAACTGGTTCAGCCAGGATCTGTCTTCTGCATAGGTGGGAGTCTGCAAAAAGTCCAGGGCCAATTCCAATAGGTTTTTTTCTCGACGAGTCAGCGATCGCTGCGCTAAATCACCTCCTGTTGCATCATCCTTCCAAAACAGACGGCCTGTTCCTTGATGAAGAATGATGCCCTTTAAATCATCCGGTGTGAGTTGCTGTAAGCACGCTTCTCTATCCAGGGCTATTGTCATAGTTCTTCCTCCAAGCGTTGTCGCTCTGTCTCGGCAACACTTTGAATCAGGCTATGCAAACGATACCGATAAGGACGATAGGACGTATCTTTTTCTAACAAAAATCGCTGTTGCAAAACCTCAAAGGCTAGTTTTTGTTGCTCAGCAGGATAGTGGCGGATACGCTGGAGCCAGCGTTCTCGTTCTGCAGGCTTGTAGAAAATAGAACCCTGGCAAATTAACTCAAAAGCGATCGGATGGTCGCGCTGCAAACGCAGAAAAGTTTTCTCGACTCGCCGTCTGACCTCAACGACTAATCTGCGACTCGTTCCATATAATGGCAGCGAGGGAGCAGAACCCTCTCCCCGATCGGTTTCCCTCAAGCGCAGCATCTCCTCAATATCAGGGCCATGCTCCTGCCAGAACAACTGCACATCACCCTGGTAGGCCGATCTCAGTTCACCAATAATCACCCGCAGAGCCAGGGGATGTCCTTCATAAATCTGGATGATTTTTTTCAAACAGGTTTCGTCACCCATTTGGATGGAGATGTCCCATTGCCGAAACAACTGCAGAGACTCCACTTCCGTAAAGCCCCTTACAGGTTGCTGCAGCCATCGATCGGGATATCGACCTTCAGGACAAATGGGAGGTTGATCCTGGGAAGTCAAGATTATCCGACTGGGCATGGTTTTGGCACTGGCCATCTGCATGAAAAATGCTTCGTATAGCGGGTCGATAAATCGAAATTGCCCCTGGGCATCCGATTGCATAATTTCTTCCACCATGTCCAGGACCAGCAGGTGGGGGCGGGTTTGAAGCGCATGGATCATAGCCCTTAGCCACTGTTCTGAATCCTTTTGAGGCATGAGTTGGGAATCCTGATCGGGCAGCAAGGTCTGCACCAGAGTTTCAAAGCTGGGGGATTGTCGGGTCAGCAGAATTTTATGCCCGCAGGTTCCCTCTGGCCAAAGGGAAGTATCTTTCAGCAATCGCAGAGCCAGAGTAGTTTTGCCAATACCTGTTATCCCCTCCAGGCTCAAAATCCGACAATCGGCCTGTAATCGCTGACTGACTGTTTCCAGCAAGGCTTGCCGCCCCACCCAGCGGATTTCCCCACACTCGCCGTCATCATCTTCAAAGCAAAATTCGGAGTCGGTTTTGTCAGCCTGTACAAGGGGAGGGGAAAAGTTTGTTGAGGGTTGGTGGTGAAGCGATTGTTTCTGCGCATCCAGGCGCTGTAATCCTTCCAAGATGGAATCTCGAAAGCCCAGTCTTGTCTTGCGAATCGGGATGTCCAGAATATCAGACAATAAAGCCCAAAGTTTTCGCCCTTCATCCCGCAAGGAAGTGGTGTTGTAGTCCACTCTAAAGTTGCCTTCCCGGCTCCAGATGCCAGGCATTTCCTCATAGGTATACCCCTGGTAGGCAGATTGAAAAATCCTGCGTTGCAAGGGAGTTAATGCTTCACCTGTTTTTGTTTTCACCAGTTGGTTGATCTGGTGGAGCACAGCAACCTCATCCATAGGGGAATATGCCAGAGAAGTGCTTCAACTTGACTCAACATTTTCCTACATTATTCCTGGTTTTCTGAGAAGCTTTGGATTCTTTTAGTTTTTCAGAGTAAAACCCAAAAATGTTTTGCTTGATCTTCACTCGAAAATTTTCAACAAAAACCTATATTTTTAAGTCGAAAAGATCAAATACTAAGCCATGCAAGAACTGCAGATTTACTGAAATACTCCGAGAATTGCATTGTTGTAGCAGCCAGAAAAATCTGGACATCGCCAATCTTCTTGACTTGACTATGGTATATGATGAAACTGGAGAAATATTAATGGAAATCAAATCCACTGAATTCACGTTTATAAAGTGTTTCCATCATGCAGAGAAATCTTTGCTTGCACCTTTGGTGATTGCCTGTTTACTCAGTTTTGGCTCTGCAGTTCAAGCTGCAACTCTTAATACCTGGAGTGAAATATTGGATTCACCTAATGACAGTATTCAAGGTGATACTGTAGGTGGGACTGTTTATGAAATCTATAAGGCATTTTACAGACAGAGAGAAGAAAGGATTGACCTTGCCTTCAATACAAACTTCCCTTTTCAGGGTGTGAGTAGTTCTTTTGCCAGTGATGGCTATATCGGCTTTGGTGATATCATTATCAATACCACAGGCCAGAATTTGAGTGCTGCTCAGGGAGAATTATTTGCAATTCGAGCTGTCTCAAATAACAATTCAGCAGCTCCTAATTTGGGTTTATTGGGAGATGTGTCTGCTAAATCTGTTGCTTCCCAAAATGGGTTAAAACCTGCAAACTTGCAGGCGTATAACAGTTATGTTCAAAGTAATGGAGGGCAACCCTCGATCGGGGACCTACCTGCCAATACGATTTACTTTGATCAGAATGTACATATTCCCAATGTGATTGCCTCTGGAACCTGGCTCGATAATGTTCAGTGGTTAAGTCCAGCAGATTTAAGTGGCTTGGGTGGACCTGGACAATACACCTATGGAGTCAGCTTTGCCAGTTCTATTTTGCCTGATGGCTCTTTTATCTTCCACTGGGGACCAGAGTGCAATAATGATGTGATTGCTGGTATTGTTGAAAAAATTCGTGTTCCTGAGCCGTCCAATGTACTAGGTTTTGCTCTAATGCTAATTGGACTTGCAACAAAGTTTATAACAGGTGTAGTTAAGCCTGCTCTTAAATAGTTTAGATTAATCAAACTGTCGGGAGCATATCACCTTTGCAAGAGAGTATTTATACTCATAGGCTATGATGCTCTATCTACAGACTTTCAGCTATCCTGTTGTGCTACCACTCAAGTTCTGCATCTGCAAAAGCGACATGCGCCCTGACATGCGGGAGCATGTCGCTTTTCTAATTAGCAGAAATGCTTAAGAGGCTGGGTACTGAAAAATATAGGCGGTATCGGTCAGAATCAGAGCAATCTACTCCAGCAACAAAGCCATGCAGCTAGAGCAAGAGCAAGCCCTCAAAGCCCATCTCCAAGCCATTGCCAAAATTCTCTATGACGATACGACTCCGATGCCATGCAAACGCTAGAAGGGATTGAAATGATCGTCAGGCAGAAGATTCAAGCCCATATCATTCCAGCGTTGGGAAATTTTTTATTGGAGCGATTACCGGCACAGTCGTAGGGCGATCTAGAAGAGTGCATCCCACTTTTGTAGCCCTCTCCCTAAATCCCTCTCCCCTTCTGGGAGAGGGACTTTGAATCTGGCTCCCCTTCTCCCAAAGAGGGAGAAGGGGCTGGGGGATGAGGGCAACCTTGCAAAACTGGGATGCTCTCGATCTAGAACCTTGAAAAGCAGGTTAGGAGCGTTATAAATCACCACAAAACAAGCTGAGAAACTGAAGGTGTTGCTGCATCGTGAATTAAGCCCTCATTTGGAGAATTGCTACTCCTACGTTCCGCAGGCTAACAGATATTTTTATTTGTGGATTGGCCTACCGATCTCTGAAAGCCTTATAGAGGGTCAACCTGCGGAACGTAGGATAAAAGCTGATGTTATTTAACACTCATTCCTAAGTTGATATTCTCTTACACTTTCTTACATTTTTGAGGCAGGCGTGGCTTTATTTACTTCCACGTAAAAATAAAATAGGCCACTTCTGTCAGATTAAACTTTATCAAATAAAAATTTCGCCTGAAGAAAATATACAAAATCCTGCATTTTTTCACGAATGGAGTGAAATATTAAGTCATCTCAGTAAAACCTCTTGAATTGTGGGTTCTCATGAGTCAGATTAGGAAAATTTGTGGAAATATTTTCTGAACAACTATCAGAGAGTGGTCAGGAAGACCTCACGCCAATGAGTGCCATTGCGCTAGCTGCGATTACTATTATTGCAGTGAAGACTACTATTAAAGCTGATGCCATTGATAGGTTAAAACGGATAGTAAAAGGTGATAGTCGATCGCTCCAAATCGCCTATAAAGTATATAAAAATAAGTCCACTGATGAATGTGTAATGATTGTCAATAATGCTTTGGATGGCGATCAGAAAATTGCGGCGATCGCCAATCTTCTTGACTTGACAATGGTAGATGGGACTTTGACTACAGCAGAAAAGCGAATTATAGAGAGTTACATTATGGTGTTCCAGATTAATGAAGCTGTTATTCAAAATATTATCGAAGTCATTGCAATTAAAAATGACTTTTCTATCTTCTCCTAAGTTGCAAATTCGCCCACCCAAGGGGAAGCCGCTTGGGAGCATGTCACTTTTGCAGATTCAAGATTTTCGGAGTGCGAGCGTCTCGCTCGCGAGCGGGACGCTCGCACTTCTATAACAAAACTGGGATGCACTCAGCCGCTTGGGAGCATGTCACTTTTGCAGATGCACAAATTTGGATTTAGAGTGCCCGTGTAAGTTGTGGTGCCTTTCTGGCTGGAGACCCGTCAGACTCGGGAAGCCTCCTCTGGCGAAGGTGAGAGTTAGTTAATTCCAATAGGTTTCTCTCGAAAGACCTTTGGCTTCGCTAGTAATGGAGGGCACCTTACGCTCCTGTTAGTGTGCCCAGTAATCCCCTACTGTTTCTGGCCCTCTAACCATGCCTCTAAGTTAGAGAGATGGGAGAAATCTAGCAATGCTTCTCCTAAGATCTCTAATTGAGCCACGGATAACGCCTCAAGCTGTCCACTGATGGGCTCGGGCAATTCTCCCAGGCGACGGGTCAGTTGGCGGAGGATAAGCGATCGGGCTTCTTCCTGCCGCCCTTGTTGCATACCTCGCTCAAATCCAATCTCTTCCACGCTGGTAATGTAGGGCACCTTGCGCTCCTCCTCGTATGCCTTCAAGTCCATCCAGAATGCCTGTTTCAACCCCTCTGGCAAGATCATAACCCAATCAATAAACTTGAATAGATTCACCACCTCCCGCCGATCGTACCCTGTTTCATGCAACCGTCGAATCAAGCTGAGCTTCTATTCCTTGCGGGAGTCAGCATGGCGCTTCGTCTCCTGGGCATTCAAATGAGCCATCACCACCGTAGCAAAGGTATTCTGATTGGTTTCTAATTCCATCCATTTCACCTGATAGTCCAGCAGCTTCACAATGCCAAACTGGAATGACAGGTGAGTGCTGGGATAGGTGAACTCATAACGATCGGGCCACCAATCCGTTCGGTTGTCACAGAGAATCGCTAAACTGACTGCTGGATGACGAAATCGATCGAAAATCCGCAGCGTATACACAAACATGCGCTCGGCGAAGTTGGCTTCCAGTTTAGCTTGCACCTCGACATGCAGCAGCAGAAATAGCTCCTGACCCCGTTTACGCCAGACTCTCACTAACAGGTCAGCAAAACGCTTGCCCGTTTCAGTATCAGGGACAATCTGTTGAAACTCCTTGTCCAGAAACTCAGGGGGCTTGTGCCAATCAATTAGGCAATGTAGTTCGGGAAAGAAAAAGGCGATCGCCTCTGGAAAGTACTGGCGCAGCATCTCTTTCCAGGGAGAATCCTGGTCCGTACGAACAGCCATCGGCAAGCAAGGAAAATACAGTGGTGTGATTGTACCAAAAGAATTTCAGCATCATGAGAATATTGGAAAAGCCTGGGTCCAATTACCCTGGTGACTCAAGTCGCCGACACTGACTGGCAGGCAAATCTCAGTACTGGGTAGTTAAAACAACTACAGCGTTTTTTATGCTGGTGAGGCACAGTAACAGCAATGAGAGAACCAGTTCCTTAAGTCGCTCGATGACACCTGGGAGAAAGCTTCATCAATAGCTTTGGCAAGTTCTGGATAACTGCGTGCCTTAATCGAACGCAGAATGCTCTTAATCTTTGAAAAGCAATTCTCGATAGGCGAAAAGTCTGGTGAGTAAGGGGGTAGGAAAATTAGCTTGGCTCCTGCATCCTCAATCAAATTTCTAACGTCTTCACCCAGATGAATAGAGCAGTTATCCAGGATGACACAGGCACCTTTCCATAACTTAGGCACAAGTTTCTGGGAAATAAAGGCTTCAAAGGTCAGTCCATCAGTTGACCCCATGAGATTGCAGTAAGTCACGACCTCCCGCAGACTAATCGCCCCTAGAATCGAGACTCGTTT
>NZ_MQTZ01000008.1 GCF_001939115.1 Leptolyngbya sp. 'hensonii'
CAGCGTAGTCAAGCTGGGCCAGGATTACGTTGCGCGTGATAGTCAGGGAGCCTGGGGGTTGAGATCGCAGTTCAATATGGGCACGGGCCTGTTCGATGCCACCAGCAATCCGGCTCCGATTCCCTCTGGTCAGTTCTTCAGTTGGTCAGGACAGGTGCAGCGGTTGCAAGTGCTGGACTCGAACCACCTGCTGATGCTGCAGGGAGAGGTGCAACTGAGTGCAGATCCGCTGCTCCCTTCTCAGCAGTTTGTGATTGGGGGTGGACAGTCGGTGCGAGGGTATCGGCAAAATGCCAGGTCTGGAGACAACGGATTTCGGGTTGCGATCGAAGACCGCATCACCGTGGCCCGTGATGGAACGGGAGGTGCTGCCTTTCAGGTTGCCCCCTTCATGGACATGGGAGCTGTTTGGAACTCTGGTCCCCTGCCCCTGCCCCGCAATACCTTCCTCTCAGCCGTAGGAGTGGGACTGCTCTGGAACCCTGACCCAGCATTAGATGTGCGACTGGACTACGCCATGCCCTTCATCAACCTGAGCGATCGGGGCAACAACATTCAGGATGGGGGCCTGCACTTCAGGATCAACACCCGCTTCTAATCCCGATCCAAACCCACCCCGGCCCTGGGGGCCACCCCTCCCCAGAGGGGATGAATCCGTGCAGGCGTTGCAGGTAACGCCTCTTCTATTCCCCATAATTCTTCCCTTAATATCACCATGACCAGCAAAAAACAGCACCGCAGCAATTTCTCTATCCTTGCTTTCAGCCGGATCGCCAGCAGTTCTGCCCTGGCAGGACTGGCGCTGAGCCTGCTCCCCGCCCAGGCCCAGATTACCCCAGCCGCAGATGGAACAGGAACGATCGTTCACGTCAACGGCAACCAGTTCGATATCTCAGGCGGAACGCAAGCAGGCAGCAACCTGTTCCACAGCTTTCAGCAGCTAGGCTTAACGCAAGAACAGATCGCCAACTTCATGGCCAATCCCAACATTCAGAACATCCTGGGACGGGTAACAGGCGGAGATCCATCCGTCCTGAATGGCCTGATTCAGGTCACAGGGGGCAATTCCAACCTGTTTCTGATCAACCCAGGCGGGATTATTTTCGGCCCTAATGCCCAGTTGAATGTCCCAGCAGCATTCACCGCCACCACCGCCAACGGGATTGGGATGGGCAACGGCATGTTCAGCGCCAGTGGCCCCAACGATTACAGTACGTTGCTGGGCAATCCCGACTCCTTTGTGTTCACGATCGCGCATCCCGGAGCGATCGTCAACCTGGGCGATCTGACGGTGAAAGACGGACAGAGCCTGGTGCTGACGGGTGGAACGGTCATCAGCAGCGGCAAGCTGGACGCTCCCAAGGGTCAGATCCTGGTGACCGCGATGCCCGGTGACAGCAGCCTGCGGATCAGCATTCCCGGTTCCCCCCTGAGCCTGGAGATTCCCAAACCGAATGACTGGAACGGGTCGATCGCCACTTTGAGTCAACTCCTCTCTGGCACAGGCAGCCCTGGGAATGGCATCACCACTGACGCAGACGGCACGGTGCATCTGACAGGTTCTGACTTCACAGTGCAGTCGGGGGATGGGGTGGTGCAGCAGGCGAGGGCCGCCCAGGTGACGATCGGGGCGGCGCACAACCTGATTCTGGCTCCGGTAGATGATACTAATCCCGCCAGTTTGACTGCCAACCGTAACCTGAGCCTGATGGCAGGCAATCAGGTCATCGTCAGAGACTCAAAGGCTCAGCCTGTCTCTGTGCAAGCAGGAGGGGATTTGACCGTATTGGGTCAGCAGGGCATTGATATCCTGGCTCTGAAACATCCAGAGGCCGGACAGGCATTCCAGAGCCTGGGGGACATGCGCTTCCTCAGCGATGGCACCATTTCTGGGGATGCCCACTTTGCTTCTCAGGGGAGAATTTCTTTCCTGACCCTGAGCGGGGAGAATGGTAATTTCGTCAGCTATTACGACCCGATCGTCTCTTCCGACCAGGATGTGCGGATTGGCAACTACACCGGCGCATCCCTGAAGGTGGAAACCCTGGGCAGTATCTACGCCGGGGATATCACCATTACCAGTCCCGATACAAGTCTGGTAGGAACTGACCCGGACATTCCCACTCTGACCGGCAGTGCCGCCCTGATCCTGAGAGCGGGTCTGCCGTCTCTGGCCAATCCCGTCAACCTCAGCACCCAGAACCTGCTGCTGAARACGGGGGGGRCGGTGGCCAATGTGCTCTACCAGGCCAATGAACTGGCTGTGCCACCAGGTTACTCTAGTACRGTTGGGACGGCGATCAACGCCAATGGGGATGTGGCCGGGTATGGCTATGATGCCAGTGGGAATGCCATCGCCRCYRTATTTCCCCAGAGTGGGCCTTCCTTGGGACTCTGGCAAATCCCTGGTTACGCCTGGACTCCGGCGATCGGGATGAGCGATAGCGGCATGGTCGCCATCACCGCCAGCAATGGGTTTGGCACGCCAGAGCGGGCTGCCTTCTACACCCCTGGTGTGGGTCTGTACCCATTGCCCAACCTGCCCACGGCTCCCAGTGCCATCAGCGCCACCTTTGGCATCAGTGGCAATGGCCAGATTGTGGGGACGGTGGCTGATGCTTTCGGGGAGGGTCATCTGGCGCTGTGGCAAGCAGATGGCACSCTCTATGATCTGGGCACTGCATCTGCTTTTATGTCTGGYGCGAATTTCATCAAYGGTCGGGACATTTCCAATAGCCAGATTGTGGGCCAGGTGGGGTACAGCGATGGAACCGGTTGGATTTACAACTCCCAGGCGTTTATCAGAGACTCATCTGGGAACGTCACCTTCATCAGCCCCGTGGCTGGGGACAGCCAGAGCATYGCSTTAGGRACGAATGACCTGGGGACAGTGGTGGGAGCCTCTTACCAGGGGCCATACAGCTACAATATCAATCCCAGTAACATGCAAGCTTTCCTGTATACCCCAGGGACAGGGACGGTGAGCCTGGGCATGCTCCCCGGAACGACCTACTCCCAGGCGAATCGGGTCAATAATAACAATGTGGCGGTGGGTTTTTCTGGGGATGGGGCCAGTACAACGGCTACCCTGTTCAGCCATGGAGCCGCGATCGATGCCAATGCCCTGCTGACTCCTGAGAGTGGGGGCCTTATCACCCATGCGGGGGACATCAACGATGCCGGTCAGATTGCAGCCACCGGCACCAATGCCATTGGGCAAACGAGAGCCTTCCGACTGGACCCCACCGTAACGCCTACTGGGGGCATTAGCGTCGGTACTATCACCACAGCCGGTGGCCCTGTGATCCTGGATGGTCCCAAGGTGGAGGTGCGGGGCGACATCACCACCCATGGCGGGGAAGTCCTGTTCCAGCAAACCTCGCCGGTCACCCTGAACAGTTCAACGGCAACGGTGACCGTGCGATCGGGGGATGGCAACATCACGGTCAACGGTCCCATAGAGGGGGACAATGCCCTGAACCTGGATGCCGGTGCGGGCACCATCACCCTCAACAACACCATTGGCGCAACCACGCCCCCCACTCACATCAACCTGGTCAGCCGAGACCTGACGGTGAATGCGCCCATCACCGCTAATGGGGACATCAATCTGGCAGCAGATACCCTCACCCTGGCTCCCACCAGCACCCTTAACCCGGGTGGTCACACCCTCTTCCTTGAACCTGCCACCAACGATGGTCGGGATATTGGCATTGCCAGAGCCGCCACACCGGGCGCTTACCAGGTGGATGCGACGGTCTTTCCTAAGGTCCAGGGAGCGGGCCAGATTGTGATCGGGCGGATGGAAGGGAATGGCACCGTTTATCTGGGTCTACCTGCCGTTGATGTTCCGATCGCGGTTCCCAAAGCGGACCTGCTGATTGGCCCCGACAGCGACATGACCTGGCAGGTGACGGGCAGTGGTCGGGTGACGACCACGACTCACTTTCCCCATGGCTTTACGGTCTGGAACCTGGCCAGTCTGGAGGGAGGGGCCGGGAATGATGCCCTGCAATTTGCTCCTGCTGCCGAACTGTCTGGCAATGCGGATGGGGGACCGGGCCACAACAGCCTGGACTATGCCACCTACGGCGCTCCCGTGACCATCACCCCCGGCAACAACACCCCTGGGACGGCCACCGGGATCGGCGGGTCCATCCTCCACTTCACCCAGGCAACGGGGGACCCCACCCAGACCACCAGCAACTGGGTGATTGGTCCCGATGTGGATGCGACCTGGCAACTGACCGGACCCGCGTCTGGAGTAGTCGATGGCATGAGCTACACCCACTTCGGCAACCTGCGTGGGGGTGCAGCCTCGGATACCTTCACCCTTGCAGATGGGGCGACCCTGCCCGATCGCCTCGATGGTGGACCGGGCAACGATACCCTGATGGGGGATAACAGTAGCGCCAATACGATCGACCTGACTGGACCCGACTCCGGCACCCTCACCACCAGCCAGGGCACGATGGCCTTCACCCGGATTGAGAACCTGACCGGGGGCAATCAGCCCGATACCCTGCGAGTGCATCCGGGGGCATCTCTCACCGGCCACCTGAATGGCTCCGATGGGGTCGATACCCTGGACTATTCTGCTTACAACCAGGATGTGACGGTCAACCTGCAAACTGGGTCCGCCACTGCCTTTGGCCAGGGCATTTCCAGCATCGAAAATCTGATGGGGACGAAGGGCAAGAACGATACGCTGACCGGTTCTGACAGTCCGAACGACTGGCAAATCACGGGCGTTGATCAGGGAACGGTCACGACGGGTGGGCAGACCACCCACTTCAGCGACTTCGAGCACCTGAATGGGGGCAACCAATCCGACAGCTTCACCCTGAAGCAAAGCGATAGTGAGATCACGGGGCAAATCAATGGGGGAGAGGGCATTGACAGCCTGAATCTGCGAGATACCAGTGTGGTCGATTGGAGCGGGGCGGACAGTGGGACCGTGGATGGCTCGAATCGGTTTGTGTCGATCGAGGCTGTCTATCCCAAACCCAAGGTTCAGCCGGACCTGCCTGTCTTCCAGCCAGAGCCGCTGGATCTGTCTCGGTTTAGAGGATTGTTGGAGCATGATCGCGATCTCCTTTGGGTGATCAAGGGGGAGGAGGGAGAGGACTTTGCCTGTGTCTCTCCAGAACAGGCTGAGGCCACGATCGCCAGTGCCACCAAAACCGCAACCACACCCCAGGATAAATCCCGTCTGGAGTCTCTTAAGAACAAGCTCTTGGCCTGTTTTAAGGGCTCCCACGAGCGCAAGCCACAGAACTCCCAGGTCCGCCCATTGGAGGAAGCTCAAGGGCCGATCGAAAGGCGGAAGGTTATCCTGAACAAGTTAGGGCAACAGGCATACCAGACCCAGTCTGCTACAGATGAGCCTGCTCAGGCGACAAAGCCTTTGCTAAAGCCAGGTCTGACCAAGGGGAAATTCTAGGCAACTGCAGGGGGAAAACGCGGAGACTCCAGGCGGTTTACCACATTTCCCCCTCGTCATGCCTTCTGGAAGCACAACCGCCCTGGGGAAGGGCAACCGTAAAAGTGGTCTGTCCTCCAGCACTTTCTACTCGGATTGTGCCTCCCAGTTGCTCTACCAGTTTTCTGGCTAGGGCCAATCCCAGTCCTGTGCCGTTATGCTTCCAGGGGTCCTTCGTTGGGAAGCGATAGAACTTGTCAAAGATATAGGGCAGATCCTCAGGTGCAATTTCTACACCGGAATTTCTGACACTGATTTGGACAGTATCCGCAATAGCCTCAGCCACCACAGTGATGGTCTCCTGGGGTGGCGTATACCTGCAGGCATTGGTTAAAAGCTCGGTCAGGATACGTTCTAAATTTCGTCGATCGGTCATCCAGAGGGGAATTGTTCCAACAATATCCAGTTGCAGGGTTTGTTGTTGCACTTCGGCCCGTTCAACAAATACTTCTAAGATGTAGGGCAACCAGATATGGAAATTTAATCCTGACAACAGCAGGGGTTCTAAGTTTGCATTCAAGCGAGTCAGGTCTAACAAATTGTTGATCAGGTTAATTTCCCGCTGACATTCGCCATGCAGGATTTGGAGATATTGGGCGGCTTTGCTAGAGTCTGTGTGAAAAATCTCCAGATCTCTTAAGTTGATTTCTAGGAGTTCAGCCGCTAACTTGATATTAGAAACAGGGGTTCGTAATTCATGGGAAATGGTACTCAGAAAGTCATCTTTGAGGTGATTCAGCTTGACTAACTCTTTCACCTGAACTTGAGCTGACTGATAGAGTCGGGCCTGACTCAAGGAAATGGCGCATTGAGTAGCGACCTGATTAATCAGACGCATTTCCAACTCATTAAAACTTTTATCTTGAGTCCGAAATAACCATAAGTCACCCAGCACCTTCTGAGAACCTTTCGTTGCAGTTGGTTCTGTTCTGTTGGGTTGCTCCTCATTGAGGGGTAACAACATTGGACAAACGAAGACAGCAATTGGAACCGGGTTGACCTGGTCGAAGGGAGAATCAAGTAAACAGAATTGAAAAGAATCTCCTTGCAGCAGGGGAGTATAAATTTCCCTATATTCAGTCATTTGAATCACCTGCCCCCTACTGGGAGAAGGCCAGGATTGATGATACTGATAGAGAATAGTGGAAACTTTCTGGCCCCAGTTATAAAGGCCTGTTGCACAGTATTCCACAGAGAGTCCTAGTACCAGTTCCTCAACAACAGTTCTTAAAATCAGATTTTCATCTAGACTATCTCGAACCTTATCGGTGATTCGTTTAAGCAGGGTCTCAAATTCGAGGGCTTGCCTGAGCTGAAGAGTGCTTTTCTGAACTCGATTTTCCAGGTCATGATTCAATTGCTGGAGCTGCTGGTTCAATTGACTGGAAAGGAGTTGGGCCTGTTGGCGTTCATGAATCTCCTGCTTGAGTTGAAGATTCTGGCATTGCAGTTGTTTTCTTTGTCGCTGAATAAGCAGTTGATTTTCGATCCGAATGATGACCTCAGTGATGTGAAAAGGTTTTGTAATGTAGTCAACACCGCCAAATTCAAAGGCTTTGACTTTGTCCAGAATTTCATGGGAAGCGCTCAAGAAAATGACTGGAACTTCAAAGGTTTTAGGATTTTCTTTCAGTTGCCGACAAATTTCATAGCCATCGATATCAGGCAACTTGATATCTAACAAAATTAGATCAGGGGGCGTGGCACTGGCTGCCATCAGAACCATGGACCCACTGATGACACCTCTGACGTTATAGCCTCGCTCAGTGAGAATCCCAGATAGTAGACGCAAACTATCAGGGATATCATCTGCTATCAGGATATTTCCTTTGCTCACATTCGCCCACTGATCCCTTTACAGTATGTACCAATTATATGGGTCACAAATTGCTGCTCAATTTTTTTACGCAATTCCAAGCAAAGACCAGACCCACGCATACAATTTAAGGTTAGTCGATCAGTTGGCTTGAGTAGTCATTGCTACTTAAATTGAAGTAGCAGTCATTTGTAATCTTGTATTTATACAACTTTTCCTAAAACTGGACGATCGTCCGGTTGCAATCTTGACATTCTTGAACTTGCTGTTAGCATTCGTTGACCCATTAATGAATGCCCCAGCGCCGTCGCCATTGGGTGGTTGCTTCCAGCGTGGAGCATTGCTGTTCCTGTTGGTGCCGCTCCAGGATGGCTTCAGTTGGATCTGCCAGGGTCGGATCTCGATAGGGAATGGAGGCTCGGGTTAGGAGGTGCTCCTGTTCCAGGGGGGAGAGTGGATGCAGGGTTTCCAGGGTGAAGGCTCCGATCGTCCCCTGGGACCACTCATGGGACCGATGGGGAAGGCTGGGGGGTAGGGTGCCAATCTGCAAACCAGCGGCCAGCATGGCCGATCGCACCGATGCCGATCGGGAATAGGTGACAAGTTTGCCATCCTGACTCAGACACCTGGCGGCCAGTTGAAAAAACTCCACTGTCCACAATTGGGGACAGCGTCGGGGAGAAAAGGGATCGAAGAAAATGGCATCGGCTTGCCAGCCTGCCTGACAAAGGACGGGCAGGGTTTGGCGGGCATCCCCCAGGAGCAGGGTGGCCTGAAGTTGGCAGCTCCTGTAACGATGCTGCTGGGCGATCGCCTGCAGCACTGTTTGAATTTGGGGAGACCAGATCTCAATCATTGGCGGAACGATCGCTGCTCTGGGAACCGTTGCATCGAGCTCCAGGGCGTAGAGTTCAATCCGACAGGCGGGATTCAGGGTCCAGATGGTTTCCAGCGCGGCGGCACTGTTGTACCCCAGACCATAGCAAACATCCAGGAGTTTCAAGGTTTCCCGATGTGCTTTCTGGGGTAGGTCAGCAGCCTGGACAAATTTGTGCAACGCCTCTTCCCTGGCTCCTTGGTGGCTGTGAAAACTTTCCCCAAAGGCTTCTGAGAAGAAGGTGTAGGAACCATCTTCCGTGGGTAAGGGAATCCAGCCAACAGCACTCATAGAGCTCACACCATCAGCGTAAAACTGTCGCGCCGATGGAAATCGGCTTCCGGTCCACTATGGGTCAGGGCCCAATAGGAGATCTGACCAGTTCGGAGCTGGATCACACTGGTGACAGCGACCTCCAGTTTTTTACCCGGTGGCACGATCGCAGTCAGATCAAAGTTGAGGGCCAGAGCAAGGCTGTTCGGGGCAGATTGTACCTGGAATGACAGCCAGGTTACGCCAGTTTCCTCCTGCATTCCCTGACGATAGCTGTCAAAGTAATACACATTCCAGTGACCAGCCGGGGAAAGGTTGAACTCCCAATATCGAGGTGATCGGGGCAAACCCAGAAAGAACTCAAAACAAGTGGTTTCCCATAACTGATGTCGGCGTTCTGGTTGGGCTGCAGGGGGGGTGATCTCCATCTCCGCCAAAGCCCCTTGCAGATCATACTGAAGATACAATCTGTCCGCCGATCGGGCCAGACTGCCGGAAAGGGTGAGGCCAGACAAGGTAGAGTTCGGGAAAGGCTGGAGAGAAAAGGGCTGGCCGCTCATCGTAAATCTCGAATCAGGTGACGAATTGTGGTTTCCTGGGCCTCAATGCTCTCAGTCAGACGAAACTGAACCAGGGCTCGGGCGAGGTTATGGTGGGTATGTTTGACTTTGAAATAGACATTGCCTGCCAGATGATCGGTCAAAAAGCGCAGTCCCAGTTCGAAGGTGATCAGGCGGATGGCATCGAACAAGTAGGCATAGTCATTTTCGGTCAGAAACTCCTGCGCTACGGAGAGATAGCCCTGCAGAATGCTCCGACACAGTTCCGGCTCGAAGTGAACCGTTTCCCATTGTTCGGTTTCCTCCCCAGCAGGATTACAGCTCGATCGCAGACAATCTCCGATATCGTAGTGAATCAATCCTGGCTTCACCGTATCCAGATCCACCACACTGGCAGCTTTGCCAGTTTCAATGTCAAACATGACATTGTTGACCTTGGGGTCTCCATGCATCAGGCGCAGGGGCAGCTTGCCCTGCTCCTTAGCCAGTTCCAGCACGACAGCTAGGGATTTGCGATCGTGAACAAACTGCTGGCAATAGGACAACTCTGGGCATTGGTCCACAGTTGTTTTCGCCGCCACAGCCTCGTACTGTTGCAGGTAGCGGGGCGTAATGTGAAATCCTTCTAGCGTATCCGCCAGGTGATCAGGGGGCAAATCGCTGATCAGATTATGAAACATACCCAGGGCATAGCCAACTTCCCTGGCCTGTTCCGGATTGTGCATTGTGTCGAAAGATTCTGTCCCAGCAATGAAACTGATGGCGCGCCAGAACTGGCCATCCCCATCCTGCCAGTAGTCCTGTCCTGTTTGGGTGAGCACCACCTGGGGCACCTCCCAGCGTCGATCGGGGGGAGTCTGTTGCAAGCGATCGGCCACATGGCGGGTGAAGGTCCGCATATTCTGCATGATCAGATGGGGCTGCTGGAACACCCGGGTATTGATCCGCTGCAGCACCAGATGGGTCTGGTTGGCATCATCCAGCACCACCAGGAAGGTGTCGTTAATATTGCCGCTCCCAAAGGACTGAAGACGGGTGATATTACCCTGATGGGCGAACTGGTCGGCGATCGCAACTAGCTGATCCCGGCTGGGGCTGGAGATAACGGGCTCGCTGGGCATAGATTCTTGATGGATGTGCTGTCTGGATCTATCCATAGTGGGACAGGGTTACTAAGCTACCATGAAGCCCTTGCTTTACTACCTGCTCTTCACCAATCTACAGCGAAAACCTCTCTCTTCCTCAGCGCTGGAATGCAACAATACCATCACTCAGTTCCATGAAATTTGCTGTATTGTATGGGATTGGACGATAAGAACAGAAATCTGGTGGAGCATCAGGAGATCAACCATGAAATGCTTTAGTACGTCCACAATGATTCGAGCTTTGCCAGAAACAATCTGGGGCATCCTGGTCGATGGAACTCAATGGACGGAGTGGAACACCACGATTGTCAAGCTGGAAGGCAAGATCGCTCTCGGTCAAACTGTGATGGTGTACGCCAAGATCAGCCCAGAACGAGCCTTTCCGGTCAAGGTGAGCGAGTTCGTTCCATATGAACGGATGGTCTGGACTAGTGGGATGCCGCTGGGTCTTTTCAAGGGTAAGCGCACTTACCGTTTGGCCCAGCAGCCTGATGGGATTGTGGAGTTTTCCATGCAAGAAATTTTCAATGGGCTGATGGCACCTCTGATTACACCGTCCATTCCTGATTTGCAACCGTCCTTCGACGAGTTTGCTGCGGCCCTGAAGAGACGAGCCGAGGCAACTGCCTGATGGGGGAGCGATCGGACCGCTCCCCCATCAGGCCACATTGCTGCTTAACTGTCCTGGGTAGGTACGGGTTGGGTGGCTAAATCGATCGATTCTTCAGCTTCCCAGTAGCTGAGGACGATTGCATGGGTGCTATTGCCGACGATGTTAAGCACCGTTTTGAACCCATCGGTTAACCGATCGACCCCAGCGACGATCGCAACCCCTTCCAGGGGAAGTCCGGCTGCCGAGAGCACCGTGGTCATGGTGATCAAGGCGGAACCCGGAACGCCGGGGGTACTGAAGGACACCAGCAAACTGCTAAGCCCAATCGCCAGAAGCAGGGATGAGGTGATCGGAACATGGTAGATCTGGGCGATGAACAGGGCATTAAATCCCTGCAAGATGGCCGAACCATCCCGTTTCAGGGCCGTTCCCAGGGGAATGGCAAAGCTGGCGATATCCGGACGCAGGCCATACCCTTCCTGGATATCCCGCAGCAGAACTGGCAGCACCGCATTTGAACTGGCCGTGCCGAAGCCTAAAGAAAGGGATTCCGAGAGGCTGGAGAAAAACTTGCCTGGTTTGGCCTTGAGGAAAAAGAGTACACCCGCATAAAACCCGATCATGAGGGCACTAGAGAACAGTAATCCCAGCACGTAGAGGAGCAGGCGGGCGATCAGGCCCAATCCTTGAGTGGCAATGACGGAGCTAATCAGGGCAAAGACACCGATCGGGGCCACATACAGAATTACCCCCAGGATTTTTTCGCTGATGATGTAGAGGCTTTCCAGCAACTCAACGAAAGGGTTGGCTTTTTCCTGGGCCAGGTGAATGCCAACGCCAAACAGGGCCGCCGAAAAAATGATCTGCAGCAGATTGCTGGTGCTGAGAGCCTCCAGAGGATTCGTAGGAATCAGACTGACTAGCCACCCAATCAGAGATAGGGACTCAGCACTACTGGAACTGCTGACCGGAATCAGCCCCGTCATCCCCACTCCCGGTTGCAAGACCAGGGCGATCGTCATCCCCAAACAGAGAGACATGAAACTGGTGAGCAGGTAACTACTCAACAACTTGAGCACATAGCGCCCGACCTGGGCTGCACTTTGAATGCGGGTGAGACCGAGAATCAGGGACGAAAAGACGATCGGTACCACCACAAACTGAATCAGACGGAGAAACGATCGGCCCAGGGGAGCAAGCAGATAGTGATCCAGGGGGATGATGGCCTCCGGGAACGCTCCATTCAGAAGGGTTCCAAACAGGATGCCAACACCGAGGGCAACCAGGATGAGCGTGGACAAATTCATGGAATTGAGAGAATCCCGCAAGCACGTTGCCTAGTAGTATACCTGGAACCCACCCCGGTCCTGCGGGCAACCCCTCCCAAGAGGGGATTTCATGCCAGTCCGCTAATTTGGGCCTAGTAATTTGCGACTGTAGGTCGGGCATCTTGCCCGACAAGATTCAGGCCCGATTTAGGATTAGTTCACAGCTTTATGCTGAGGTTTTACGCCTTACTGGCGAAGCATCATGAGGTCGAGAAGAATCAACCGGGGGGTCGATCGAAGCTCTGTTCCTCAGCAATAATTTCGTTGCACAGATCAATGCACTCATTGCAGATAAAAACCTGGGGACCAGCAATCAGCTTCGCGACTTCTGTCTGCCCTTTGCCACAGAAAGAGCAGCGCAGGGTCCGATCGGCACTCTCGTACACTTCCTGAATGCGATTCTGGACCCAGGAGCGGAACAAATCGGCCTCACTCCGCTCCCGCCCGGTGGAATAGTCCCCATATTCCCAGTCCTGCCCTTCCACCTCAGCCGAAAATTCCCGCTGCTTTTCCAGGCGACCCCGACAGATGGATGGTTCCAGATAAAGCGCCCAGCCCTGGGGTTTGCCATTTTCATAGTAGCCCAGGTGGGTCAACTGGCCTTCTGCATTGAATTCGGCATAGAATCCTTCTTTCCGGTCAGACTGATATCCCGGTCGCAGAAATGATGCATCAATGTTCATGACTGGTTCCTACAAATTGTCCTGTGGCGGTTTTCTTTGCACCCTACAAGAGAAACGATCGCCAGTCCGGGAAGGAAAGGGCTGGTTTAACTCAGAGGCGTTGCTGAATTACGGTGTGATTTGCCCGATCTGAACGTGAGCGAGACGCTCCCACTCCCTATCAATGCACAACCTTAGTAGTATGAGCATCTTGCTCACGCTCCTGATTCCTTCCTTCAGTAAGGCCGAAAATCCTTCCAGATTGAAGACGATGGCTTGCAGTTGCAAAATCGTCTAGAGCAAAAGCGGGTAGCGAAGGAGTGTGCCGAAGCTTTTTTGTAGGACAATGAGCAGCTAGTTGGGTGGGTGAATTAGCAGTCGTTAGCAAATCCTGTGAGCTGTTTGGGAGAGGGTCATGACGGAATTTGGAATCTGTCTGGGGAGATTGCGAGTCCGACGCAAAGACGAGAGATTTTAGATTGGTTTTACCTGGTGGAGAATCTTCACAAAGTGGGTGGTTCTTTTGTGCTTACTTGAATGGGCAGTTCTCAAATTGAGCTTTGCAAGACTGGGATGCACCCGAAGTGATCAACTTATTTGTACAAGCTGCCTTAAGAGTACTTTTGAGTGTTTTGTATCAAGGCGGCTTATTATTAACCTGGTAATGAAAGTCGCAAAGAGAAATCCATAACCCTCAAGGGTTTTAGCCTTAAAAATGTAAAATTAATTATTGTTAGGTTAAGATGTCAGCAAAAAGAGGGCAGATCGCATCAAACAGGAGTTAATCCACGAATGGCTCAAGATCATCGAATCAACGCAGATTGCTAGCATTCCTGCATGGCGTAGCACAACCAAGTAAAGGTAACCATGAGCACCATCACTACTAAAGACGGCACGGAGATTTACTACAAAGACTGGGGTTCCGGGCAACCGATCGTGTTCAGCCACGGCTGGCCCCTGAGTGCAGACGCTTGGGAATCGCAGATGTTTTTTCTCGCCTCGCATGGCTACCGCTGCATCGCGCACGATCGTCGCGGTCATGGTCGCTCGAGCCAACCCTGGAATGGCAATGAGATGGACACCTATGCTGACGATTTAGCAGAACTCTTCGAGGCGCTAGATCTAAAGGATGTGGTGATGATCGGTCACTCGACGGGTGGTGGTGAAGTGGCGCGTTTTATCGGACGTCACGGGACATCACGTGTTGCCAAAGCAGTGCTGATGGGTGCAGTACCACCAATTATGCTCAAGACAGCAGCGAATCCGGGTGGGCTGCCCATTGAAGTCTTTGATGGCTTTCGAGCAGCGTTTTTGGCTGATCGATCACAGTTCTTCCTGGATGTAGCCAGTGGACCGTTCTTTGGTTTCAACCGACCTGGTGCCAAGGTCTCCCAAGGGCTGATCTATTCATGGTGGATGCAAGGCATGATGGCTGGATATAAGAACGCCTATGATTGCATCAAGGCATTTTCGGAAACCGATTTCACTGAGGATTTGAAGAAGTTCGATGTACCGACGCTGATTATTCATGGCGATGATGATCAGATCGTACCGATCGGTGCTTCTGCCCTCCTGTCTGCAAAGCTTGTCAAGAATTCGATCTTAAAGATCTATCCCGGTGGATCGCACAGCCTGGGTGACACGAGTAAGGAACAGCTCAATGCCGACCTGCTGGAATTTGTTAAGTCCTGATGCTAAGGCGCTTACGTAAGACATTACTGTCAAAGATTCCGAATGGATGGTTCTCGTCAGTTCGTACCCGTTTCGGGTAGACCGCTCAAACTTAATACCCACAACACTTACGATCATGAAAAAACTCGACGGAAAAGTTGCAGTCGTCACAGGAGCATCTAAAGGAATCGGTGCCGAGATCGCCAAACATTTGGCAGCCGAAGGTGCAGCCGTGGTTGTCAACTACGCATCCAGTAAAGAAGGAGCCGATCGCGTGGTTGACGAGATTGTTGGCAGAGGTGGAAAGGCGATCGCAGTCCAGGCAAATGTTGCCAAAAATGCAGAAATCGAACATCTTTTTGCAGAGACGCAGCAAGCATTTGGCAAGCTCGACATCTTGGTTAACAATGCTGGAATTTATGAATTTTCCCCACTTGAAGGCATCACAGAAGAGCACTTCCACAAGCAGTTCGATCTGAATGTGCTGGGATTAATCCTCACTTCACAACAAGGTGTAAAGCACTTCGGCTCGTCGGGTGGCAGCATTATCAATATCAGTTCGATTGTCAGCACCCTCGCGCCCGCAAACGCCTCGGTCTATAGCGCCACCAAAGCAGCAGTCGATGCCATTACGAAGTCGCTTGCCAAAGAGCTGGGCTCACGCAATATTCGCGTTAACTCCATCAATCCTGGCATGGTGGAAACGGAGGGTACGCACACCGCAGGAATTGCCGAGAGCGAAGGTCGCCAACAGACGGAAGCATTAACCCCACTGGGTCGAATCGGACAGCCGCAGGACATCGCCCCTGCCGTCGTCTTCTTCGCGTCTTCCGATTCAGCCTGGATCACTGGCGAAACGCTGTACATCACGGGTGGTCTTCGTTAGTTGGAACGGCATTGAGTTATTTGTCAATGAAGGCTTATCACAAATCTAAATGAGTGCGATGGTTTATTTCCTTGCTCTGGTTATTGGCATTATTGCGGGTCTGCGTACCATGACTGCACCCGCTGCTATGAGTTGGGCGGCTTATTTGGGTTACCTCAATCTGAGTGGGGGCTGGCTCACTTTTATGGGCTACCGCTTCACACCATGGATTCTCTCCGTGCTAGCACTGGGCGAATTTGTGACAGATCAACTGCCTTCCACGCCCAGCCGCAAAGTACCGGTTCAGTTTGGGGCTCGCCTTGTCAGTGGTGCGCTCTCGGGAGCCATGGTAGGGGTCAATGGCGGCACGCTCTTGGGCGGGTTACTGGCAGGCATTGTCGGTGCGGTGATTGGTACGTTGGGTGGTGCGGCAGCGCGTTCTCGGCTCGCCACTGCCTTTGATCGTGACCTACCAGCGGCGCTGATCGAAGATGCCGTCGCTATCATCGGCGCAATTTCAGTGGTGGGGATGTTGCGATCGCTCACAATTTAAACGTCGGGAAAAGTTATTACCTTGGCAATAAAACAGAAGGCATAATAGAAGTAGAGGCACAAGGAGGGTTGTGATGGATAAACCGGCTGCCCGACACCTCTCGATCGAGACCCAGACTTACTTGCGACAGCAAGCAATCCGACTGCGACAGTAAGGCAAGCGAGTCAATGATATTAGTGAATATTTGGGAGTTCATCGCAACCAGCGCAGTTTATTCGATTTTGTAAGCGGTTGATTACCAAGCGCAGCCACAAGCTGTTTTGGATTGTAGACCGTCATCCAGTCCATCGACAGACTATTTCGAAGCAATGGTTGAAGCAACACACTGAGCAGATAGAGTTATTTTATTTACCCTCCTATTCCCCGCAGTTGAATCCAGTGGAGTACTTTAATGGGTTTATCAAGCAAGGGGTGCATGATCAACCCCCGACTCGCAATTTGGTTCAGTTGAAGCGTCGAGTGTTGTCTCAGTTGCGGCAGTTACAAAAACTACCTGCGGATATCAGGAATTATTTCAAGCATCCATCGATTGCTTATGCTGCCTTGTAAAATTCATCCTATTTCATTGCCGATGTAATAGCTCTCTTTAGATTCTCTTTAGAAATCAGCTCTAAGACGGGGCAATTTTCTGAGCAAGCTGATTTAAAAGAGCGTATTCTTCAGTTCATCGATTATTTCAACCCTACAATGGCAAAACCATTCCAGTGGACTTATAAACGAAAGGCGCTGAGGGTCTAAATATGGTATGCAAACTTAAGCCTTAGCTTACTAGGCATTTGTACATCCGTCATTTGATGGATTGCCTTTCTAGGGGCAGATCATCCATAACGAAGAGATGAATGCCCATCCCCAGACCTGATCTCAAGGGACTCATGATCAATGCCCAATCCCAGACTACAGACGCAAATTGCTGGAGTTGATAAAATCACCTTATATAGTGCATCACCAGGGCGCGACTGTTATGGCAGATAAGGAGCAATTAGCACTACTTAAGAGAGGTGTAACGCTCTGGAATGAGTGGAAGCTGAGAAACAGCCGAGCCTGCATCGATTTAACAGAGGCTAACCTTAGTATGCTGAATTTGAGTACAGCAGATCTGGGTGGCGCTGATCTGCTGGGGGCGAAGCTGATTGGGACTGACTTAATTGGGGCCAAACTCAGTGGTGCCGTCCTGACTGAAGCAGATTTGCATGAAGCGAATCTCAGTAAAGCGGACCTGATTGGGGCTGATCTGATTACAACTAAGCTGATTAGTTCTGATTTGCGGGGAGCTAAACTGAGTCGAGCTGATTTCACTAGAGCCGATCTGACGGGGGCCGATCTGCGAACGGCGATCGTGAGTGGTGCAAGTTTACGATCAGCCCGCCTGGTTGATGCTCGCCTCAATGGAGCCAATCTACGAATCGCCAATCTGCGACAGGCTGATCTGACTAGAGCCGACTTACGGGACGCCGATTTGAGTCGGGCTAATCTGAACCATGCCAACTGCAGTGAGGCCAAATTAATTGGCGCTAATCTCACTGAAACGCACGTTTTGGGGACTAACTTCACTGGCGCAAAACTGACCAAAGCCTGCCTGGAAGATTGGATCTTTAATACAGCCACAAGACTAAACGATATTGTCTGTGATTACGTTTATCTTCAGAACTACGAGCAGAAACGTTATCCTGGCCGAGGTAATTTTCTTCCTGGAGAATTTAGTCGGCTGCTTCAGGAAGACTTGAACACTTTTGATTTACTGTTTCCGCAAGGGATTTCCTGGGAAATTTTTGCCTACGCTTTGAAGCAGATAGAGCTGGATTATGGCAATACAGGTCTCACAATTCGCAGTATTGAAAATAAAGGTGATAAGGTTCTTGTCGTCCGGATTAGTGTGAGTGGTGCGGTCGATAAAAACAAACTTCAAGAAGATTTTTCCCGGATCTATAAATCGGCTCATTTTGGTCTGGAGCTTTTTACTCAAAATGACCTTCATGGCTCTGACTTGCAAGCCCCAAAAGAAAGCCAGCGGAAAACAACCCGTCGGGAAGAAATCAATGTCCTGTTCCTGAACTTTCCCCGTCGATCGGGCAGCTCAAAACGACTCCTGTATTTAAATCACCGCAGAAACCGACGATCGAGCAAAATTGGCATCATTCGCTACTAAGTTAGTGAGCGTTATTACGGAGATCAGATGTCAGAATCATTCCACCCTTCCATTCGGTACAGGGTGAGATCGAGTCGCAAGGGTAGCTTTGATTTCACCCACTGAGTTAGTGGTTAGAGAATGACAGGCATTTGGCTTGCCCTGTATCTTTTCCCAAGTTCTTCACGTTCTTTCCTTATGCTGTGCTTAACCAGTTGAAGGGTCATAGAACTTCCGGTGAAGCTACCTGAAGTCATAGGTTGGATTGAGCAATGCAAATTCCAGCCTATTTCTTTAAGTGGTCTTCACATGGAATTGATATCAGCGGATAACGCATTCCCTTAATCTAGTTAAAACATCCCATCAGGTAGCACTTATGTCCGTGGCCGAACAATCCAGACCTTCCCCACAAAAAGCAGATATCCCTGCAGATGCGAGTACGTGGTTTGGTAGAGGTGTACAAGCTTCTTACCAGCAACAATTTTTTCAGGCGATCGATGCCTACACGGAGGCAATCTCACTGAACCCACAATTCACTGCAGCCTACATCAATCGGGGTGCCGCTTTTCGTCACTTAAAGAATTACACTCGGGCTCTGCAAGATTTCTCTCAAGCCCTCAGCCTCGATCGAAGTGAAGCCAAGGCCTATATCAATCGCGGCATCATTTACTCTGAAATGGGGGACAAGGTTTTGGCAATTGAAAACTATACCCGAGCCATTCAACTCAAGCCAACCTATGCCCGGGCGTACTACAATCGAGGAACTGTTCGGGCTGAAATGGGCGATGATCTGATTGCGATCGAAGATTTTAGTCAGGCGATCTCCCTTAGTGCCAACTATGCTAAAGCCTACTACAGCCGGGGGCAGACCTATCAGAAGCTAGGGCGCTATGATGTCGCTACTCAGGACTTTTACCGGGCAGCTCGATTGTTTCAGGAAAGCGGAGCTCTGGAAGATTACAAACGGGTGATGAGCAAACTGAAAGTTCGCAAATTACTCCCTGTTGAGTTCATGGTTTCCCGATAGCTGCTGGCTGAAATACAACTGGTAAAGCTGGCATCGCGATCGGGCCTGATTTCCATCTAGATAAATCAGCCCCATGCTTTCCAGCTTGTAGGCTGAGATTGCATCCAGATAAGCTCCCTGATCTTTGAGCATCACCTGTTTTAGGGTAGCTATCAGATGGGGATCATCTTGCAGTAGAGCCAGATACTGCCTCAAGTGAGGACTGTAAATTCCTGCTTGCGTAGCAGCAGACTGCAAGAGGCTTTCCAAGGTTATTTCATGGCAACAGAGATAGTAAAACGCCAGACTTAAAAGGTAGGGGTGTCCACCGACCATCCCCTGCAGGGCTTTGGCCTGGCTGATTCCTGCCTCCGTCCTCCAATTTAGGCCATAACTCTGAGCCAGAGCCTGCACTTGCTCCAGTGTAAACGGAGGTAGCTTTAGGGTCAGACCCACATTGAAGGGAGATTGATTCAGATGTAGGGGAATATGGATCTCTGGACTGTAAGCCACAACAACTCTCAGTTTCTGCCAGAGGGGGACTTGCTTAGCCTGTTCATACCAGGAGCGCAGCATGGACAGGAAATCCTGGGCAATCAAAGGGTGCTCAAGCAGGCGGTTGACTTCATCCAGAACCAGAAGCAAAGGCTGCCCGATTTGCTGGAGCAGATAGCGTTCGATATAAGTCTTGCAACTGACCTTGCTGCCGATATCTTCATTCCAGTACTCATCTAACCTCGGCTCAAGGTTGAGTTGTCTGCTGATATTGGCGCAGAACCAGCGAAGGCAACGATCTAAAGAGGAAAGGGCAATCTTGTCAACTTCCTGGAAGTCGATGTAAGCAACCCGATAACCCTGATTGCGGCCATAGGCGATCGCCTGGATTAACAGAGAGCTTTTCCCCATGTTCCTGGAGGCGGTCACACGGATAAAGCTACCCGGATAGTCAATTTCCTTAAAAAGGAGATTTTCGACGGGAGGTCGGCGGATATAAAAGGGGGAGTCCAGAGGGAGAGGGCCGCAGGGAAATCCTGGTTCCTTGACAGGGGACAGGCTCCTCTCTAACCTGGCCACAACAGGAATACTGGAATTGTCCACAGCAGAATCTCTTAAATCGTCTTCAAAACCCAACTGAAGTTCCGATCTATTGATGGCATAGGCCCGGTATTGCTGCAGCACCAGATGCAGATTTTTCTTGGTAACCCTTTGCCCAAAGGCATCAGAGAGCTGTTGCCAGAGTTGGGAGCCAATTTCTTTGATGTAGCCGCTGCCATAACCTGATCCCCGGGCCATCTCGCTGTAAGTCTGTCCCAGCCAGGATTGACGCAACACAAATCGTTCGATCGGTCCCAGTTGCCTTGGCAATAACAGCCGCTCCACAACTTCCAGGGATTCATCGAGATTATTAGATTTCATCGGGCTGGCTTTCATGGGCTGGCTCTGATTCACGAGAAAAGCTAGCAAATCCTAAGAGAACAGTGAGTTTATGGAAAACCCACCTAATCCAACCATTGCCTCACAGTATATATACGTAGAGACATCTTCAAACTTTACCATAACCTTCCCCAACTGATCTCAACTAAATCAGTGAATTCAATGAAGGGCAAGATTTCCGAGTCATCAAAGATGCTCAGTAGAACTTTCAGTGGGACATTCAGCCTATGCAGGCAAGGCAGTTCTGGAACGGATTTTGCAACGTTCAGCATACTTCTGTAGATACCCAAGGCATTTCAGGAAGTCAAGGGTTCAGGGATTGAGTGGTATAGATCCTGAATCTTTTGCTTCACGTAATTTCACTGATCTGGTTTGAAGTAATTCTACTTAACAGATTTTACTGGGTAATTCATAGATTCAGAGTCTTAATCCTGCACTCCCATGGATCTACCTATGGTTCTCCCAGAAACTATAGACAGATTAGAATGCCTGATCATCTCTTTCCTGGAAGCAGGTGAAGGCTTTGAGGCGTAGCTGATTGGGGCTATCCTGATCTAGAAGATTGGAAGATTCATAACATTTGGGCAATATGCATCACGAATGGGTAAAATAGCCGCGTAATGGCATTTTTTATTACAAGCGAGGTTTCTATGACCACTGGATCTTCCGGTGATGCAAGCAAGAAAGTTCCCGCTGGCATCTGCGGTATCCTACTGGGGGGCTTGGGAATTCACAAATTTGTGCTGGGCTACAATACGGAAGGGTTGATTATGCTATTGGGCACCCTGCTGACCTGTGGTTTTGCAGGAGCTATTTTTGGCATTATTGGCCTGATCGAAGGCATTATCTATCTATCCAAGCCAGATCAGGAATTTGTTGATACCTATATTACGAGCAAGAAAGGCTGGTTCTAAGCACTTCTACTAGCTGTAGGAGTGACAGTCTATCTGAAGGCAGGGTGCTGCCAGATGTACCTGTTATTCTGAAATTGATATCATGGCAACTGGCACCAATTTCTCCTAAAGCTGTAAAATCCCAGATGAAGGTATTGTGAGGGTGTGGTTCTCTGCACCCTCATCCCATTTCAATTCATGGGAAGAAGTAGTGTGCTACCGGGTTAGTCAGGCGTTCTTCATCTGATTTAGATCATGTTTCAGCTCTCTCATCATCCTATGACCTTCCAGGGGCGTCTGGCTCGTTGGGGCATCCTGGGTTTTTCGGGTGCACCGTTAATTGGGGCTCACTTCTATAATCAGGGATTCCAGATCCCATTTCTGGTTTGCCCCATCCGCCACTTAACGGGGATCCCCTGCCCCACCTGCGGCATGACTCGCTCTTTTATGGCGATCGCGCGGGGTGATTTGCCCCAGGCCGTGACTGAACATTTGCTGGGGCCGGTTCTATTTATCGTCTTCCTGTTGGCGATCGTACATGTGCTGCTGGAACTCGGAACGGGACGCAATTTCCAGGCTCCTTACTTGCGCATCCTGGGGGATCGGGTCTTCCAGGTCTCTACCCTGAGTGTGATTTTGGGGTATTACAGTATCCGTCTGGTACACCTGGCCAGTACAGGGGAGTTGATGGCAGCCCTGATCCAGTCTCCATTGGGGCAATTGGCTCACTTGACCTAAACTCTAACTAGAAATCCGGCTCTCGCAGCAGATTATGGGATGAATTTCTCTTCTCCAGGGGGCTTCCGAGGCAGAACTGGAGGTTGAACTAAGATTCCCAGTGGATAAATGTAAGAACGGATTATATTTCTTACTCAACCTTTGTTATTATATTAATTCTGTGGCAATGGATAGCGTTGCTACATCCTCCTGGAGAGGTGGCCGAGTGGTTGAAGGCGCAGCACTGGAAATGCTGTTTACTCGTAAGGGTAACGAGGGTTCGAATCCCTCCCTCTCCGTTCCTAAAAGAAGGCGATTGAACCCCAAACCTTAACTATCAGTTCAATGTTTTAGGGCAGGCTGAAAGCAGTAGGGGTAGCACCTAAAATATCTCGATGCCCTACAGTCAATTCACCACTGTCGGTGAAATAATGATTTCACGAAAAAACAGTCTTACAAAGAACAGCCTTACGAAAAACAGTCTTACAAAAAACAGGCTTAATTTAAGCGGGACATGGGATTCGAACCCACGGCATTCACCTTGGCAAGGTGACGCTCTACCACTGAGCTAGTCCCGCGTGCTTGGCGAATCTAATATTCGCAGAATCGCCTTCACTTGTCAACCCCTATCTCCGCAATTTTTGCCATCCAGTTGAGGCAGAGTTGCATCTGGTGTTGCATTACCCGGTAATCTCCATGATACCGCCGACCATGCCCTGGTAACACCCATTCGAAGGAATAGGTCGCTAACTTGTGCATGGATTTGACCAGTTCTGGCCAGGAGTACCAGCAAGCATCTCTGAACGCATACAGGTGGTTCAATCGGGTTGACCAGGCTAGGTGATCCCCCGTGAAGAGAAATCGATCGCGATGCAGCAAGACCGTATGCCCTCTGGTATGGCCGGGAGTGGGGATAATCTGCAGATCAGAGGCCAGGGAAAAGGGTTCAAAGCCGGAAGGCTGAATTTCCACATCCCTTGTTCCGGAGGTTACGTCAGCCTGGTGCAAAATCCGCTCACAGCCAAAATAATCGTGGAATTTCTGGTGATCGGCCACATCATCCCGATGGGTCAAATACAGATAGCGAATACCGCCCAGTTCTTCCAGTCGGCTCACCAGGGGAGGTACAAACCGGGGGGAGTCCACCAGAACATTGCCCTCAGACCGCACAATCAAATAGCTCGTTGCAGCATAGGAAGCCTCAGCGTGATAACCGGAGTGATAGACATTATCCTCGACTGGAATGGGAAAACTCTGCTGCGCCATCTTGATGTCGATCGGTTTATCCACAGTCCCAATCGAGGCTGTGGGACAGGCCAGGAGAGCCTGTAGAGCCATCAATCGCTGATCTGGATTTTCTGGTTGATGGTAAACTGCCGACTGATCCCCCCTGCGGGTAAAACTATCAGGGGCCATCCAACGACAAGTATCACAATCAATACAGGTCTGATCGACAAAGAAGTCCCCAGTTACGTTTTCTGAACGACGAAATTTGGGATTGGCCATGATTCAACTCTGGATGCTGATTCCATGCTAAATGATTGGCATTAATATACTTCATGCACCAACACTGCCCTCACCCCCGGCCCCTCTCCCAGAGCGGGAGAGGGGAGAAATTAAGCGTTAATGCCCCTTCTCCCCATTGTGGGAGAAGGGGGTGGGGGATGAGGGGAAAGGGATTGGTGTGCCAAGTATATTGTTGCCAAATGATTCACCGGGAGTTTATCGGGCAGGCATTCAGAACCAAGAGATGAACCCTGTATCTTGAAAAAGTGTCCCCTTTCCTTGCTTTATCCTATGAAAGCCACAGGTTCCCAGAAGTCCTTGTTTGTCAAGTGGAAACGCTTTGCCCGCTATATTTATCTGCGATTCCTGCGGTTACGGGGAAGTCCGGTGGAAATTGCCCGTGGGTTTTCGATCGGGATCTTCTGGGGCATGTTTCCTTTGCCTGGTTTGCAGATGGTGGTTGCGATCGTCACCGCCGCGATTTTTCGGGGGAGCAAAGTGGCAGCAGCAGCCGGAACCTGGCTCACGAACCCTTTGACCAGCCTGCCGATCGCAGCCCTGAACTTCCATGTTGGCCAGTGGTTTTTGGGGCGGGAACTGGCTGATTTGCCAATGGATAACCTGCAGTCTCCTGATGGGGCGATCAAACTAGGTGGGGAGTTTCTCACCAGTTTTTTTCTTGGATGCTTTATTACAGGGACATTGATGGGAATGCTCAGCTACTATGCGGGGGTGCCTCTGATCAAAGCAATCAAACGGCGAGCTGCTCAACGGCGAATTCGTCGTCACCACTGACGGGACTTAGATCTCTTCCCCTGAGGACTGCAACTTTTCCACATAGTTATGGCTGGTTGGAGTTAGGGAAATCAAGTCTTCAATATTCCGCAACATGGTGTCGCAAATCGCATCCAGAGGCAGATCATTGTAATCATGGCCAAAAGGATTTTCGATTTCAATCCCAATTTCTTCGATGCCAAACAGGGTAAAACTGACAAGGGCTGTAACAACACCTGTCCACCATCCCAGTTCATGCACCATTTGAAAGGGAAGGAGAAAAGAGTACAGCAGCAGTAATTGTTTCAAATGAATGGCGTAAGCCAGGGGCATAGGGGTTTTAAGAATCCGCTCACAGCCGCCCAGATTATCCACCAGCATATCCAGGTGCTGATGCATGGCTGTAGACTGATAGGAATTGACACAACCTCTGTAATACTGGCGTTGCAGGTAATCCCCAATCCAAAATGCCACTTCCAGGGGAGGGTTATGAATACCCTTCAACTTTTGATATTTAGCTGGAGCCATTAATCCTTCTAATTCGGCGTTAATCACCTCTCTCCGCAAATGCAATTTGGTCGCCACTGCGAAAGCGACCAGCAGTTTCAGGGTGGCGATTTTATCCAGCCGATCTTGGGATTCTCGCTCTGTAATACCGACCCAGATATAACGGGCCAGGTTTCGGCAGGTGTTAGTGATCCCTCCCCAACATTTACGTCCCTCCCAGAACCGCTCATAGGCCGTGTTAGTTCGAAACACAAGCAGTAATCCCAACACAATACTGGGAATAATGCTGCCAAAGATGGGCTCAGCCTTGACCAGGTCATAGTTATAAAGGATAGAAACTAGAAAGCCAAAGGTGCCACAGAAAACGGTCCTTGGCAAAATTGAAGGAATAACGGAGCCTTGTAGTTGCAGTACGAGTCGAAACCAATTACGTCTTTCGGATGGCATGGATTTTGACTAGTCTACCCGTTCTAACTGCCAGAGAATTTGATTGCCTTCTCGCCGCACCCGCGAGACAACCCAGTTACGCCAAACCCAGTTATCTCCACGGCTGGTAACGGCACTGGCATTGATATCCATTAAATCTGCCAGTTCCGAACTGCTGATCAGGTAACTCTCCTTTGCAACTTCATCAGCAATCCGCAATGTCTCAATCAGATTGCGAAGTTGAGCAACCCTGACCTCACGCGGAATGTCTTCAAGCGCAGAATCAACGATAGGAGGAATAGGGGAATCCGTCATGGTTGGATCGGAGAAGTCGTGATTGGAATCTTTGACATTGGATTGTAATCGTTCGAGGAGGTTTGCATTAGTTTTCTGCGTATCAGATGGAATTTTTTCTGGGGTAATAGCAGTCAAAATTGGCTGATCAGGCTCCTGTTTTTCCCATCCCTGCTGCTTCAGGGCGATCGATTGGCCCAGGGAGAAAGCACGAGCGATCGTATCACAACGTTCATTGCCGATGTCGCCCGTATGTCCCCGGACATAGTGCCAGGTCACCTGTCTGGAATTGAGTTGGTCCAGGGTTTCCCATAACTCCCGATTTAAAACCGGTTGGCCCTGAGAAGTTTTCCATCCCTTTTTCTTCCATCCAGCAATCCATTTTGTGATTCCGTTCCGGACATATTCACTGTCTGTGTAGAGGGCGATCGGCTCTACCTGGGGGTACGCTGCCAGAAACTGTAGGGCTGCGATCGCAGCCTGCAATTCCATCCGGTTATTGGTGGTGTCTGCCGCCGCCCCACCTAACTCGTGCAGAGTTCCATCAGAAAAATTAATCACTACTCCCCAGCCCCCTGGACCTGGATTGCCAGAACAGGCTCCATCTGTGTAAATACTTTGAATTTTCGCAGAAGACATCCGCACGATATCCGTAAAATCACCAGTGTAACTTGTAGGGAACAGCAGGTGAGGAAAACCCGTCCATCCTGGCGGTAACCCAGGCATTCCCTGCAACACCTCTCTATACAGGCATCTCACACAACGCCCTAGTTGAGCCGCAGTTTAGTTTATCGCAGTCTACCCGGTGGCTACCCCAACATCAAACTCGGATAGAACCCATCCAGTTTTATCTTCCAGTTGATGGTGTCAGCCCCCAGTCTTACTCGAAGGAGATCGAAAACATGGAAACCCTGATTAATCGTCAACAGGTTATGTTTGAGGCCATCGCAGCTTACCCACAGCCCTATAGAAGTGATTTGGACCCTACCACTTGCTGGACCCTGAAAGAGATTTATGCGGGCAAGCTGATCCTGTGCAGCGAACCCTTTTGGGGTTCCCCTCAAATTCACCCGGAATATGCGATCTCCAAGGAAGCTCTGCTGGATTGGAAGAATTGCCAGGAGAGAGCGGTTTGTATAGCCTGATTGATTTCAGGCCATCTCCTTTGCAGCTTAGGAATGAGAATTAAATAACACCGATAAACTTCTGCTTGCCCTCACCCCCCTGCCCCCTCTCCCGGCRGGAGAGGGGGAGGGGTTGGGGGTTGGGGGTGAGGGCTGAAAATCTCGGAGTTATTAAATCCACGATCCTTAAGGGCAGGAGCGCAACATTCAGGAGTTGATGGAAGCCCATTTTCCCGAGGAATTGGGGATTGATAGTGCGTTGTGGACCCGCCGAGGGGTGCAAGAACTGATTGAGCAGCAGTGTCAAGTCGTGATGCCAATCCGGACAGTAGGGTTGTATTTATGGTGCTGGGGGTACGGTCCCCAAAAACCATTGAAGCGAGCCTATGAGCAAGACCCAGAGGCGATAGAGGAGTGGTTAGAGCACACCTACCCCGAAATTGAGCAACGTGCCGCAAGGGAAGGAGCAGAGGTCGCTTGGGGCGATGAGTCGGGACTCCGATCGGATGCTCAAGCAGAACGAGGATATGCGCCAATCGGGGAAACCCTGAGATTCATCTGAGCCAGAAAAAACGGGTGCGAATCAACTTCATTACCAGTGTGAGCAATCAAGGTAATACGGGCTTCATGCTCTACACCAGCAAGTTTACCGAGGCTGTGCCAAAGGAGAACGCAAGCTGTTTTGGATTGTAGACCAACATCCAGTCCATCGAGGCAAACAAGTGCAGCAATGGTTAGCAGAGCACAAAGAGCAGATTGAACTATTCTTGTTGCCATCTTACTCACCCCAACTAAATCCCACTGAGTATCTCAATGGTGATGTCAAGCAGGGTGTTCACTAACCGCTTTGTCAACTTGAGGGAGTGGAAAGGCTTGTCGATGTACCAAGCGTTGTTGCGTTCCTTGTGATACAGCCATTCCCGTTAGGATTGGCAAATCTTGAGCGCACTGTTCGTAAGAGACATTGGCACTCATGATTAAACAGCATTTATCCAGATAAGGACTCAATTGAGTGCGTTCTTTGACTTGGATGCCGTTTCGTCATAAAGCAATGCTGTAATAGCATGGACATGAGCTTGGATTTGTTGAAGTTTGTCGCCGTCCATGGATGCTCCCTGAAGGGTATAACTGGAACATCTCTAGCATAATGAAACTCCTCTCAATTGACTCATTAAGTATTTATGCTCACTGCATAACTGGGATGCACCCCACCGTTATACGCCTTCCCCACTAGGTTGGTGTCCCTCATAAATTTCTTACAAGTGCAGTAGTTATCTAAATTCTTGGAAGATTTAATAAGTGAATACACCTTCTGGGCTGAAGATCTCGGTTTTCACCGGATGGTGATGTCAAAATCAAGTAATATTTTGAGACTTTATAGCCCCAAATACTTATGACCCTAAGTACCAGTGTCAAGTTGACCATCACCTTCAATGACCCTGACCTAGACTCAGAAGAGCGAGACGAGCAAGTTCAAAGACTTGTGGCTGAGTTGAAGCAGGTAGAGGAAGTAGATGCTGTTGATCGTGTCCTTGACCCCAATCCTCCAGAGGGAAACAAAGCACTTGGAGGTTTTTTGGTTGGGCTTCTGTCGGCTGAGGTGAGTGTTGCCAATGCTCAAAAGTTGATGGGTTTCCTGGGCGATCGCCTTGGTGGTAAGCCAATTGAACTGGCAGTCGAAGCAAATGGCAAGAAGTTAACCGTGAAAGCTCATAGTAGAGAAGAACTGGAAGCAGCAATCAAAGCAGCCCAAGATTTTGTAGCGGCGTAGGTGAGCAAATATGGCAAAGGTTGCGTTGTTGATTGGTGTTAGTGAGTACGAACCAGGACTGAACCCGTTACCTGCGGCAGTTAAGGATGCTGCTACCCTGCAACGAATTCTTCAAGATTCCGAGATGGGTGGTTTTGATGAAGTAAAAGTTTTAACTAACCCTGACCCTCAGTCAATGCAATATGAAGTTGAAACCCTATTCACGGGACGTACTAAAGATGACTTAGTGCTTTTATTCTTCTCTGGACATGGCATAAAAGATGATAGCAATAACTTATATTTCGCTACTCGTATAACACAGAAGAATCCTAAAGGAGATCTAATTCGCTCTACAGCAGTTCCTGCTAGATTTATTCATGAGGTAATGAACAATAGCCGTGCGAAGCGGCAAGCAATCATCTTAGATTGTTGCTTCAGTGGAGCATTTGATCCAACTTTACAAACTAAGGATGATGGTTCAGTAGACCTGCAAGGGCAATTAGGGGCAGAAGGGCGAGTTGTATTAACCTCTTCTAGCTCAACCCAATACTCTTTTGAACAACAAGGTTCAGATCTATCTCTTTACACTCGTTATCTCGTTGAAGGGATTGAGACTGGAGCAGGCGATCGCGATGAAGATGGTAAGATTTCAATTCGCGAACTGCATGACTACGCTACTAGTAAAGTGCAGGAAGCTGCTCCCAATACGACTCCGAAGCTAATCACACTCAAAGAGATGGGCTTTGATATTGTATTAGCTAAAGCAAAAGTTACTGATCCCAAGTTAAGGTACCGTAGACAAGTGGAGCGATACAGTAGTCGCGGCAGCATTTCTTCGATCGGACGGACTATATTAGACCAACTTCAAACTCAGTTAGGATTATCTCCAGAAATTACCAAAGAAATTGAAGCTGAAGTTCTTCTTCCCTATCAGAAACGTTTAGAAAACTTGCAGCGATACGGGCAGGTATTTTCAGAAGCGATTGGGTATGAATATCCTTTGAGTAATAATGCTCGATCTGAGTTAGAGGATTTGAGAGAAGTCTTGGGCCTTAGACAGGAAGATGTAAACTCGATTGAACAAGATCTTGTTGCTCAGATAGTTCAGAAGCCGAATTTTGAACATGGAGCAAATCGGCAAACGCTACAGCAACAAGAGAAAAGACTAATTGAAGAGACTGTGACAAATAAACAGATCACACAGCCCACATCAGAACAACAAAATGAAGGTCATCTCAATTCACCTAGCAAAAACAATCAAGCCATAAATCCTCTAAATCGAAATAGATCTAAAAAAGTGGTTTTTATTGCTACTTCTAGTATCTTTGTGTTACTAGTTGGCAGCATTTTAACCTTCAATAAATCTTTGTTCTCTGGAAATCAAAACAACAATAATGGAGTCAGAACATATACTGTAGGTGCATTAACCATTACAGGTGATAGACAGCATGTGTGTAATGTTCTCTTGCCACGAGGACCTGGTATTGGAGGTTCATTTTTCTACTCTGATGAGAACGTACTGTGGAAAGACCTTCAATGTGAGAAACTATACTGCGACTTGAGTAATGCTAGCTGTAGAACTTCTCTCAAATCTCAATGGGCTAACCCAGATAGATCTGATAACAGTGCTCCAGGTTCAAATTAAGCAAGTAATAATGTTGAGCTTCCAATTGTAGAGCAAGTTATTCAGTTTCCAGATAAGCCAATACCTACACGAGTCTAAGTAGGTCGGAGGGATAAAGTATAAGATAGATTTGGCCCTCTACTGGTTGTCTCTAGTGCCTGCCCCCTTACGAATCAAACTGAGTGACGAGGAAGACCGCACCCTGGCTGAACTGAGATTAGCCACGACCGTGCCGCAACGAACCCGAGACCGTGCCCATATGCTGCGGCTGAATGCGCAAGGATGGACCGCCCCGGCAATCGCCGAGGTCTTTGAGTGCCATGAACATACGGTGCGAGCCACGATACGACGGTGGCAGC
>NZ_MQTZ01000009.1 GCF_001939115.1 Leptolyngbya sp. 'hensonii'
CACTTCGAGTATGCTTTGGCTCAAGGGGGATTCAAGAGTGCCAGTTATGTCCAAGTCATGGACTGGATTGCCGAGAAGGCATCTGTTACCCTGGCTCAAACGGGGCGATTAACGGTAGTTGTTCAAGATAATGGCTCTGCCCATACCAGTCGTCTGGCTCAGCAACAATGGCTCAAGTGGCAAGCCCAAGGATTGTTCCTCTTCTGGTTGCCACCCTACTGTTCTGAGATGAATCGGATCGAGGAGCAGTGGCATCAACTCAAAACCCATGAAATTGCTGGGCGGATGTTTGAGCATGAAGTTGATTTAGCCGATGCGATCATCGAGGGAATGCAAGCTCGTAGTAGTAGGGGCAATTACTCCCTGGAACGTTTTATATTTAATTCCTCCTGACTACTTACATCTTTCCGTGAAACTTCAACCAGAGGAATCGGCATGGCTTCATCCGGCTCAGGGGTTAGCAACTTGAGGGCGGCGACATCACCACTGTCCAAACGGTAGGGCAACCATACCACGACTTCTGCCTGAATTGGTTGGTCACTGGCGAGGACATGGAAATCTAGGGAAATCTGCTTCTGCGGCTGTCCTTCATACTCGGCGAATTTATCCTTTTCGATGCCGATCGCTTGCAATACTACATGGGCACAGGTCAGCACATACCCTGGCGCGACTAGAAATCCGGCCCCGATCGTATTCCCTTTCTGATCGAATATGCGAGTGATGGCTTTTTCATAGTCGTCAACGCTGAAGGTCATTGATGCTTCCACTTCAGCGTAATTTCATAGGTCGCCTCACCACCCACTTTAGTTACGATGGCATCCACCTCTCCACTCAGCTTAATACTGAACTTCACCTCGACTTCATCGGCTGGGTCAGCCATGGCATTGAGCCGAGTTTTCAGCGTTCGGATCATTGGTGCAATACTATCCAGTGCCTCACTCAGGGTTTGCCGAGCCCTGGCTGCAAGTTGCCCCGGCGATTTTGAAACAGGTGTAATCTCGTCAGACTCAACGTCCTCGACCTCAATCAAAACTGTCTGACCCTCACCCACATCGAATTCGACTAGTTTTGCCATAATGCAGTTAATTTTTCCGATAAAGCAAATAAATTCCATCATAGTCTATCCATTCTGTTTAGCTCTAAAACGAGTCTCTTCTAGCAGTAAAAAATTTGATCGCCTACGGCGAGAAAAAAGGGCTAAGAAAATTCAGGGCTAAGAGCTTAAGGGCTGAAGTGCTAAGAAAGAGTCCTCGGCAGCACGCAACAAACCCGAAAGCCGATATTGTTGAAACGGCCCTCGCGCGAATAGTAGTAGCGAACAGCAGAACGGCAAAACCTCGGAATGCTGTTCCAGGAGCCGCCGCGCAGCACTCGACGGTTCTGCTCCCGATCTGCTTCTATCCAGGCACTGCCATCATCCGGAGCCCCTTGGTAATTGCTGTGATAATCGTCTTCGCACCACTCCCAGACATTGCCGTGCATGTCATGTAGCCCCCAATCGTTTGCTGGAAAGCGGCCTACATCAGTCGTCTGTTGCCGATACTCCCCTGACGCCCCATTGTTGTAGGTGTAATTCCCGTTGTAGTTCGCCAGGTCAGTAGAAAGCGTCTCGCCAAAATGAAATGGGGTGGTGCTCCCGGCCCGACAGGCATATTCCCACTGGGCCTCACTGGGCAGGCGATAGGCTTTGCCAGTTTTAGCGGATAGTCGCTGGCAAAATTCCTGAGCCTCCTCCCAACTCACCTGCTCTACCGGACGGTTATCTCCCTTGAACCTCGATGGGGCGGGGTTAAGTCGTTCTTTGTTGATCGGGTCATAGCCCGCGACGACTCGCCATTGCGCTTGCGTAACTGGGTAGCGCCCCATCAGGAACTGCGACACCCTGACCGGGTGTTGGGGCCGTTCGCGATCAGAACTTTCTGGCTCCGATGCTGGTGCTCCCATGACAAATTCCCCGGCGGGAATCAGCATCAGCATCAGCGTTACACCCTGGCCCAAGTCTTCGGTGTAGCTTTTATTGGTGCGCTGATAACGATGAAGAGTCAGATTATTTGCCAGGGGGGCAGGGGACGTACTCACAGTGTTATCGGTTGAACATCATCTGACTCTAGCCTATCGCGACTCCCAAGCGCTGCGGCCCCAAGCAGTGCCCTTGCCATACGCTCGATCTTGAGCGCCAGAACCCACTCAAATCTCGTGGAGTTTGACTCCAGTACCTCATCCTTGGCTGCTTCCAGTTCAGGGCGTTGCCCCCTCCACTCCCAAGCCATCTTCTACTATTTAATTGCGCCCAGCTACTTGGAACGTTTTATATTGAATTCTTCCTGACCACTTAGAAGGAACGATCGCAACCCGCACCAGTAAAAAACCTCATGCGAGTTGCGATCGCACCCTTCATCAAGCCACCAGGTCCAGCATCTCTGACCCAGCTAAAGAATTAGCGATCGCTAACCGGACCTCCAACTTCTTGACGCTAAACTCATTTCTGAGTAGCTCCAACTTGGCGACTGCCTTGCCCTTCTCTCCAGTTAACCGAAGTGATTGGGCTGATGCTTCGATATGGGTCCGGTGGCTCTGTAGCAGTTCAAAGCGGCGGGTCTTCCGCTGGCTCTCATTCTTGAGCGAGTCATCAAACGAGATCGCCAGATCAATTTCACTTTCAATCTGGGTAATCGCCTGCTTCAATTCCGTAATTCGGGTTTCGAGATCTGCCAGGGCAATGGCCGCCCGGTGAATTGCCTGGGGATATTGATTTAGTTGCATTAGGTATTCCCTCCAGTTGTCCAAAATGGTCGGTTGAGTAGTTCTCTGTGATTCTTTCGGGCTTTGAGCCTGCGTTCGACCTGTCTTGCATCTTGCAAGGTAGGGGTAATGAGGGTACGGATTACGCAGTAGGCTATGCCCCTCTCGTTTGCGGCCTTCAACATCCTTGCGCCAGTTCCTGACCTGTGTTCTGCCAACCGTCGCTCCAGGTTGTCTGTAGAACCCAAGTAAAACTGGGCTTGATGGCGATCGTTGCCAAGGGGCCACGATAGGTGAATCAGATACACGATGCCCATAGGTCCACCTATTAGGGGGCATTGCTGCCCCCACCTGGGTTATGTAGGCATCAGTTCCTTATCCATTTCATGGTCTGAGCAAGGCTCAGAATAGGAACAGCGCTGTAGGGCACTGCGAAAAATTCTGCTGTTATAGCCGTCGTAGCTGGAGCAGTGTTCAAAGGCATCTGCCGTTAGCAGGTCCAGGGAGTCGATCAGCCACTGTTGCAGACAATTCTGAAGGTCAGCCGTTGTGTAAAGCGCTCCTTCATTGGTCAGGTAGTGCTGTTGTAACCGTTCAGCGGCCTGCTCCAACTTCTGAGAGTTTAGGTGAATCCGGCCTGGGCTGTGTTCTGTATTGCGAATAGTTCCGGGTGTTAACATCGTTAGTGATCCTTAATTGGGTCTGAGTTTGAGGGCACTGTTCTGATTGGCGTCGGGCAGTGCCTCTCTTGTTATTCTTGTTATCTAACCGAATCGGTTAGAAGTCAATCGAATCAGTTAGATAATTGTCGTTTCCATTAGAAATGGGTAGGATATGGTTAGAAACTGACCATTTAGGGGTATAAGGATGACAGCCACACTAGCCGAAGCCCAAAGCATGACAATTAGATGGATGCTGGCATCAGTAATGCTGGAGAAGGATATCAAGACCGGAGATCTGGCCGAACGGACTGGCCTGCATCCAAACACAGTTTCTAAGCTGAAATCTCACAGGGAGATGCCAGCCAGACTCGATCGGGAAACCTTAGAAAAGCTGTGTGTTGCGCTCGACTGCACACCTGGGGATCTATTGCGCTACGTTCCTAATGAGGCTCAAGCATGACTGAATCCATCAAGGCTACCCGTGCCCAGGTCACGATCGGCTCCCTTATTGTTGACGGGTTCATGCTGCCCGACGGTTGACCCCAGAGCCTGGACGACCTTCGTTCTAATTGGGGAGTTGCGTTCAAAACTCCTCGATCGTCACCTCCGTGCAGGCCATCTGAAACCGGCACCCGACAGCCGCCGCCAGGACGATCGCAGTATCCAAGTTACAGGAGTGAACCTCAAACACCCGATAAATCTGTCGCCTGCGGCTCTCATAGGTGGCCTCAGTATCACCCAATTCCTGAGTGAGCCTCACATACTCCCGTGCTAAATTTGGCAACCATTTCTCATCCCACCTTTTTTTAGCTCGGCGTTGAATCGACTCTAGAACCAATTTGCTCGTGGTTATTTCCATTGGCCCAGTCTCATGGTGCTAGCGTTCATCTTAGTGCTAAAAATATCACAGTAAGTTCCCTGGCAGTTGCTGTTGGCCCTGGTAGATGGGGGAAGGGAGCGATCGCACCACTCCCGATTCAGTACCGGATCACCAGGAATGGCGCAAACTAAAATCCAGGTGAGAGTCCAGCTCTCTTCTGGGCAAATTTCTGGCTACCTCTTCGCGGGTCATCCACTGGGGGATGTTGCGAATCTCATGAACAGAGAGCTTACCCGTGGTAGAGAGTCCCAGGTTTCTCTGTCGGGGGGTATCTGATCGCCATCGCCGGTTGTGGCGATCGAAGGCAAAGCGTAGGGTTTTGGTCTCAAACATCGTTTCTCAGTCCTTGTTCTAGGGGAAGGGTTGGCCGGGGCACGACTCCCGGTTATGTGTGGGTTATCGCCAGATGCAAAGGTAGTGAGTCACCAGATACAGGCAGGTACGAGAGGCGTAACAACGGGGCTGCCGGTTGAATCGGAGTTTGAGATCTGGTTTGGGGTCCAGGGTGGCGACCAACACAATGCGCCAACCGTGAAAGGTGAGGCCAGCGATCGGGGCCAGGAGGCGATCAAATTCAGTTTGCATGTCTAAAACTCCTCCTGGTTGCGAGGATTGGGGTTATCCACATAGCCGAAAGCGAAATGCTGCCGGTGATCGTAGTGCTGGATTGTGCCATCTGGATTGGTCGGCAATTTCTTGAGACCGTTGATATAGCCGTTCAAGTAAGTCGGATCGGTGTAGCGGGGGTTCTTCCCAAAGGCAGCATCTTCTGAGCCATCCAGGAATCGCTTCTGGTCGCCTTCAGCCTCCTGCTGGCCCTGATGTTCTAAAGCCTGTTTATCTTGGAGTGACATAATGGAATCTCCATCTAGTAGTGTTCTGGGTGGTATGCCCCTGCTGATCTTTGGTCGGAATGGCAGGGGCTTTGATTTGAGCAGTTTTGGGACTTACTCCGGTCGGGCCGCTTACTGGTAAACGGATACCAGTTGCCGCATGAATTGCTGTTGCCGTTTGGCCTTGCTACCCAACCAGAGACTGTTCAGGTGACCACTGACCCCACCTCGTTGGGGGCTGTGGTGGTTGTAGTATTCGGTCACAGCAGACAAAGCCCCGTAAGCTGTCTGATAGCGGCTGAGTTCATTGGCTCCCTGTCCCTGACCTCGGAACAGCTTCAGACAGAGCTGAACTGGCCGGGGTTGCTCTGCGATCGGTTTATTGGGGTCGCCAAATTCCTGAATCAGTAACAGGGTGAATTCGGCTTCACTGACAGGGGTGTTTGCCAGTCGCTCAGTTTGTTGTTGGAAGGTATGGAAGTTATTTTTGGCTGCTTCCAACACGTCCAGAATGCGTTGCCGATCGTAGCTGCCAACATGGTTGATGTTGCGGCTCCCCACTCGAACAGGTAAGGTCATACCATTCGTACAGATGCGGGCATTTGTCATCAGGTCAACCCGTAACCCTGCGCCACACTCGTGATAGTTGGTCAGCAAGATGCGCCCATCAGTGACATCATCACGGGTGAGGCTGAACTGTTCGTTGAGTTTGGCAGTTGCAAAGATGGTGCGTCCTCCCCGCAATTCGCCCAGGTGTTCCAGTTCCAGGCCGGTGTCATCGCAGAACTGACGAAAGGTTTCCAAAATCTGACTATTCTGGAAGGGTTGCCAGCGTCCACCAACGGTATCTAGCAGTAGGCCACTATCGCTGCGATAAATGGCTTGACGATAGTTAGACTCGTGAGAGTAGGTCAGGCCATAACGCAGGTCTGACAGCTCTACACTCCAATCCAAACCCGCTTGTCTAAGCTGCTCCTGAAGGCTCAACTTCGAATCAATGGGGGCTCCAACTCCCCGATACATGGCCACGTTTTCCTCGGTGGTAGCTTCCATGGACTGGGTGTGCGTCGTTCGTTGTTGGTTGCGGATCTGAAGGTTGTAAGCTGGTGAGCTGTTACTAGGCTGATGTTTGAAAGTCATAAGTTGTCCTCATTTAGTTGTTGTTCTGGGTATCGCTGCGTGGTCGGTCGCAGGGGCAGTTTCAAGACTTACCCAGGTCAGCGGGCTATACCTGATAGCCCTGTTTGCGGCGGGTCTTGCTCACTTTGGGTGCTGGTAAGGGCTGGAGCATGATGCGGATCAGATTGTCATCGCTGGGCGGGGGTGGCTGGGGTGATTGCATGGCTGATTTTCCTTTCAAGTGGACAGAGGCAGACTTGCAGCCGTCTGCCAGGGCAGTATCTTAAGCAGCTTGGCTCACTTGCCGATTGGTGCAGATGGAAACCAGAGCCAGGAGGCCATCAAACTCCCACACCTTCACCTCAAAGGCACATTCAGGCAGTCGATCGCTCTCACGAGCCAAACACCGAATGCCGCTGTAATGGCTGCGTAGCCAGGTCACAAACTCCTGAGCAGATTGCTCAGAGTCGAAACCAAAGTAAGCACACTGAATACGATCGCGGCGGCCATTCTTACCCGGATGCTTCAAAGCCTTGTACATGAGAGCTAACCGGGGGGAGATCTGTAACAGGCTGAAGCCATCCTTGAGCGTGATGATGTGGGTGCGGATCATGGCTGTCTCCTTAACTCTTATGTGTTAATTTTAGCACAAAATAGTACATGTGTATTGAATTTGACATAAAAAAAGCCCCATATTTAGGGGCAGCGATCGGGGTCTGTGAAACCTACCAGGGCAACAGCACACCTGGCGTTTCTGAACCGTGAGATGGAGGCTGAGGGATAGTTTCCCGAATGGCCGAAAGTGCCCAGGCTGGGGCAGAGAGTAGTAAAGCCAGACCACGATCGCAGGGGGCAGAAGCCTGCAGAGAACCACCCACAGAACGAAACCAGTCAGAAAACCCCAGAGGTAGGCAAGAGCCGGATGGGAACCAGATAACAGCACAACCAGAAACTCTTGCAGGACGGGACCAACAGCCAGCGGGGAACTCGAAGGGACAGAGCAAGGACATAGACAAAAGATCTGATGCGATTGTGCTAATTATAGCACAAAATAGAGGCGGTTTGAGGCCAGGGCAGTGCAGTGGGCACCCCTTGCCCTGTGCTACCCTTACCCCCTCTCCTAGCCCAGCGGCAATGAGCGCCAGAGATTCCCCCCGGCGAACGGAGCGCCCCAACCAAACGACAAAGCACAGGCTGGCAGGCTGTGTACCTTATCAATTACCCTGGCTTCTTGATCGAGGAGTGTGACACAGCCTGACTGGTTGCCTGTGCCAGCTTGCCCCAGTTTGGCGCGAAGTGAGCCGTCAGAGATCTCCACTGGGAAGCGCGGCTGGAGTGCAGCGAGAGCGGCGCGGCAACCTTGTCAGTGGAGCTGACCGACCGTAGGGAGGTGAGCGGAACGGTAAATGAATAGTTTGTGAAGAGAGTTTCAAAGCCTCGCTACATCCTCTAGACTTTGATCAAAGAAAAACTCTTCCTCAAGATCATTGAACTATGCCAATGCGGAGAGCGGATCGCAAAGATTCCAACGACGACAACGCGAATCGGAACCCTCGCTCCCGTCAGCAGGAGCCAGCTTCCTCTCACGAACTAAAGCAACTCTTGATGACGGCCCGCAGCCAACGGGATGAGGCCCGCAGTAAATCAGAAGAATGGGAAAAGGTTGCCAAAGCCAACGAAGCTGCAGCCAGCCAACTGGTTCATGTGCAGCAGGAATTGCAAATCATCCGTACTGAAGTTCATCAATGGCAGGGACAGGCAGAAGCAAATCATCAGCTCTTTCAAGTAGAGCAAGAGCAACATCATCAGGTCTTGTCCTGGTACCAGGCTGAGCAGGAGAAAACCCAGTCTTACATTGCACTCTACACTGAGGAAAAGACCAGGGCGGACGATCTATTGGTCCAATTCCAGCAGGCTCAGACTCAGACCCAGCACTACATGACCCTGTATCAGGAAGCGCAAACTCAGCTCACGGTAGAGCGGCGATCGAAAGCGGGAATCAAAGGATGGGAAACTCGCCGGAAGCGGGAGAACGAGCGCCTGAAACAAGAAATCCTTCAAATGACCATTTTAGTGCGGGAGTCTTTGGCTAAGAGAGATGAGACGGAAAGTACCCTCTATGAAATGGCCGATCGTATGGATCGAATTCAGAGCCTAGTTAATTCAGTCGAAGAAGAATCCACCAGTAGCCCCATCGGACTGCTACAGAAGTTTAAGCGGATCTGGCAGGCTGTTAAAGAGATCTTGGAAGATTAACACCCCTGTCATGCCTAAGAAAGTCACTGAAATTGACCCTCCGCCTGGGAAAAAGAGTCTGGGCGATAAGATTCGCGGGATAGCCGATCAGCTCAGGCAAGATACGGAAGTGCAGATTAAGGCGACCTCCCGCATCCTGGGAGCTGCTGCCCAGATAGCCCAGAACCACGATCGCTTGATCGATGAAGTTACAGAGATGGTGGAACAGGACCTGGAGCAGGAAGAACAGGCCCAGCGGATAGCAAAGGCAATAGGAAGCCTGCCGCAGACCTATACCGAGGAGACCCTCAAACAACAGTTCAAAACGCTGAATCAGGCAAAGGCCCATTTCGATATCAAAGCAAATAGCTGGGCTGCTCTGGCTGCCAAACTCAACCAGGCACCGGCTGTAAAGTCTGCACCTTCTCCTCAGCAGGATGTCCTCTCGCGTCTGGAGGGAATTGAAGCAGAGGTGACAGAATTGCGAGCTCAGGTTACGCAAGTCCTGACGATCGTGACTGAGATTTTGACTGTGGTGAACCAGGGGGCACCCAACCGGAAGTAAAGCGTTCTATGATAGGCCGACTCCAGACATGTAATTTCTGCCGATCGAGCTACTCATACCAGACTAGCTGCACCACCTGCCAGATCGCCTTTGTCCCCAGCAAAATTTGACTGCCTGCGATCGGGAGAGCGTCCACCTCACCTGTACATTCACCACTTTCCGGCGAGAGGACGCCATGGATCTGGGTTCAGGGTTAAAAACAGTCTATGATCCGATTGGGTCATGGAGGCAGACCTGCAACATGCTTCAGAGCATTGGCTTGGCATTAACTTATCTGCTGTTAAAAAACCAGCTACACACCATGTTCTGGGCCATACCAACCGGGGAATCTTGGGAAAATTCGGCGAGAGCAGTGACTTCATCACTCTGACTGTAACCACCCTTCTTCAGGTAAGCACGGGTTGAAAGAAGTGTCAGGGTATTGCGATAGCAGTTGGTTTCAAAGATAAAAGAAGTGGCCCTAGAGTCCTCTGCTAAAGATCCATCGGCATAAAGCTGGAAAATTGCGCCATATCGGGTTGTTTCGGAGTTGCCGATCGACCAGGTTATGCCATTACGTTTAAGTAAGAAAGTGGCCTGATCTTCTGCAGCAGCCCTGAGAGGCAGACTGGTTAGCAGCCCTACCGTAAGGAGGGTAAGTGCGGTGAAAGATTTGTACATAAACTTTTCCCAGAAATCTTTCTGAAGTTAAAGATGGATGTCCCTTGATAGCTTCGGGATCCTTGCTGAATCTTTTTCATCAGATCGCTGAATGTAGTGGTAAGTCAATCAATGATTGACGGGCAGCCAAAATTCAGGTTGTTGATTGGGGTTGAATTTTGCTGCTTCTAATCTAGTTTGTGTTTGAGAGGTTTGCGGGTTCCTCTCCCATTAAGCGACGAGTGATGAAGAACAGCAGAACGAAGCGCCAAGATAGTAATGTTCAGTTAGAGGAACTGTAGTAACGCGCAATCAGTGAGATTTTGGGCAGGTTCCCAGCCTGAGCATTGCAGATTGGACAATCCAGGCAAATACCTAAATCATCACTTAATTAGTCTGTGTAAAGCATCTGGAAAGTGCTCCGGAGAAAAATCAATTCCCAGCAAAGATTTTAATAGATATAGCACAAGCAATAGGGTGGCACTGACGGTAAGATTAAAGCCAATCAGCAAAATAATAACTGAGACCAGATTACCCACATAGGTAATAGGATCGAGCAAGGAAGGCTTCCGGAGTTTTCGTCGCCGATCTTTTCCAACAAATAGGACAATGTAAAACCGAGAAAACAATAAATCAACCACAAAACGGAGATCAACAATTTTGGGAGATGGTCTGGGAATTGCCTCCCGCAACAATCGGCGAATCTCCTCCAACTGAGAAGGCTCCAGTTGAGTCAAAATGTTGGGATCCATTTGCTTAATATAATCTTCTGCAGTTCTTTGGCCATAAGCCCCATTTCCTGCTTCCAGATTGATATTCTGACGCATGATCACTCCTTGCAAAGAACTATGGGATCAGCCACTGATGGAAAAGCAAATAACCAACGCCCATTGCAAATAATGTCAAGCCACTCAGGCTACCCCAACGTTCCCACACGGTCCATCCTTGACTCCGCAAAAACTCAGAAGCAAAGGCCAGTAAAAAAGCCAGAATTAGCGCAATACCCCACAAGGCCAAAAGGGTTATTGCCCAGAGTCGAGCAGACGATAAAGAAAGCCAGTGGGGAATATATCCTGGCCAAGGATGTTCCAAGGTGAATAACATCAGCAATAGAACCAACCAAAAATTTGTCAGGACGATCGCACCCCTTCCTGCAGATGAAAGGTAAAAGATTGTCAGGCTATTCAGCAGCCAAACCAAAGTTTGGGCCTGACAAGCAGCCAGGAAAATCCCACCTAAAGTATATCCTCCTGCCAGAGTAACTCCATAAAACCAAAATTGTCTGGCAGACAACTTTCCCTGGATAGAATCGGAGCCGGAGTTTAAAAAAGACAACTGTAGCGATTAAAATTCAGCATTTTTTATTCTACAGGCATAAACTTCCCATAATTGAAATCTTCAAAAGCCAGTAAGTAATCGGGTGAGATTAATTATAAAAATGGGGGTCTGGGGGCTTTTGCTGGCGCAACGCTTCGCGAACGCCCCCAGGAAGGGGGCATGCCCCCTTCACCCCTACACCTATCCTCGATTTAATTGTGCCGACCCACTTAAGTAGATAGACCTACTTATCAGGCAGATCTTGCATGCAATTCCTCTCAATCAAACCACTCGGGTCATCCATCCTGGCCCAGTTTACCGAATCATGGCCCACAAAAAACCCCGACTTGCGTCGGGGTGCCTGACTTAAAGGAGAAACTTGTCCCAATGCATCGCAGAAAAAGCTTTAGCTAACGGCCAGGGAAGTCAAAATCAGGAGACCAACAAACAGGGCTGCGATCGCACCTTGGAAGGCGTAGCGGGATTGCTGATCTTCAGAGGGATACTCAGCGTAGTAAACGGAGGGCTCAGAAGCGTAGATGTTGGACAGACCTTCGTTGTTGATGGTATTCATGGCTGATTCCTTAATTGAATGCTCTCTATTAACTAATATAACAGATTGTAAAAATATTGCAACATTTTCCAGGAAGTATGCATTCAGATTTCCTGAGTTATAAGATAAGCAGAGCTGAACGGCCCGTTCTGCATGCCTGGTTCCTCTTGCTAAAGTGTTCCTTGTTTATGCTGTCCTCTCAACTGAAACCTGCAATCCTCCTCCCCCTGCTGCTGTTCCTGCTGGTGAACAGCGCAAGACAAACGCCTGCGGAAGTCATACAAGCGTTCTCTGGCCAGATCATGGCGGCGGATTGGAGTAAGACGATAGAAAGCTATTGCCAGGGAGGAAGTGAGTACTATGTTCTGGTGGTAGGGAGCAATCGCTATCCTCTCAATTCAAACCGGGACTGGCCCTATGCCAAAAATAACGGTGCAGCGCTCCAGAGGCTGAAACAACAGTTCCAGAGACAGGTAGGACAGACCGTTGTTGTGCGGGGAACCCTGATCACCCGCACCTTTCAGCAGAAAGAACATTGCCCAGACGCCAAGATGCAGTGTTTGAGTGGATCTATTACTTGCCAGTGGATTCGGGTTTCTCAACATTGATGATGAATAAGATGACATCAGACAGACTATAGTAAGTCGTTGTCAAAACAACTTGGTGAGGAGTTCTCTTTGAATCCCAAACAACAGTTGTCGCTCTTTAGCCATGAGTCGATCGGAACCTATGCAGTCTCCCTCCCAAGTGAGGTAGCCATGGGTTGTGAGGCCCTACAAGCCTGGAAACAGCGCCTGTTCCAGTATCAACAACAGGTCCATCTAAGACCACCAGTGGAGCAGGTACCCCTGTTTGACCTGCCAGCCACACCAACTGCCCCTGATCCCGATCGCATCGACCCCTTTGCCCTGCCCCAGCAAAATATAGAGTTCTGGCGCTGGAAATTTGACAATCGGGGGGAAACAGCTCTGTATTTTGTGATCGACTATGAGCTGCCGATCATACTATACGTGGGGGAAACCAGCCGATCTAACAAGCGCTGGAAGGGGTTCCATGATTGCAAACGATATTTACTCAACTATCGGCAGGCCCACTACGCTCACCACCTCTCCACAGCACTGGGGATCGCCTTCTGGTTCCAGGCTCCGGCTGATACCCGCCAGCGGCAGGGCATGGAACTGGACCTGATCTATAAGTGGCGATCACCCTTCAACAAAGAGAACTGGGACTTTTGGGGCACCCCGTTCACGGGCGGCAAAGTATGAAGTCACTTCGGTTATTCAACTCACCCGGGCCGACGATACTCTAAGCCCAAAACTTGCACCGCAGGAACTGAGACTGTCAGGAATTTCCGATCGACTTCCTGCAAGCCAGATTGCTCAAATTGGGCCAGTTCACGGTTCGAGAGGGGCCAGGGTGGACCATCCGGAACTGTGTCATCAGGTCTGAGATGGGTCACCACCAGCAGACTGCCCTGGGGAGCCACAAGGGAGGCCACTGCTGTGATTGCCTCAGTTCGCAAGTTCAGGGGCAGGGCCTGCACATTTCGGCATTCAAAGACCAGCTCAAACCCTCCCTGCCAGGCCGGACTGAGATGAAACAGGTCCGCCACCTGATAATCCACCGGGGAGTTAGGAAAGCGCTGCCGACACCAAGCGATCGCAGTGGGAGAAATGTCAAAAGCAGTGACCTGGAAGCCTTGCTCTGCAAGGGCCTCAGCGTCATCTCCTAAACCGCAACCCACTACGATCGCAGCGCCTTTGGGAGCTGAGACAATCCGCTGGCCCAACCAATCCTGGAGATAGGGATGGGTCGCTAACCTGGCCCAGGGAATTTGAGCCGTGTCCCCTTGAGCTTCAGCATAGAGGGGTTCAAACCAGGCATAGGGGTCTGCCTTTTGGATGGCCTCGGAAGCCATCTGACTGACCCGCTGTTGCAGGGGACTGGGTTGTTGTTCAGACATGGTATTCCGCAGTTTACAAGTTCTATATTTAAAGTGGTATCACAATTTAGAATTGAACCTCGATCGAGTAGGGAATGGCAGATTCATTGCGGGCCTCTGAGCAGGGCCTGGAAATCATTGACAAAGCCCGGAGGCTCAAGGGTTGGACAAGGTTTAATTCTGCCGCCTGGTGGCAGAAGGCTTACAGTAGCCGATCGACCCTACAACGATTCTGGAAGCAAGAAAATATCACGCGGGATAAGTTCATTGCCATTTGTGAGGCGGTAGGCATTCGGGCCTGGGAAAAGATTGCCGAACCTCAAAGGATAGACTTAAGCACCTTGTCTCCTGATCTACAGCAAGATTTGATCCAACACCTGCCCAAAGGAATGTCGATTCAGAACGTGACGGCAGGTACCGTCAATCAGAGTGGCACTGCAGATCCTCCTGTCAACCCCTTTCGGGGGTGGGAAAAAGCACCGGATCTGGATCGTTTTTTTGGTCGGGACGTTGAACTGCAGCAACTCCGAGCCTGGATTCAGGAAGGTTGCAAACTCATTGCCATCCTGGGTATGGGTGGGATCGGTAAAACCAGTTTGGTAGTTGCCTTGGCCGATGAACTCCAAAATGATTTTGATTGTTTCCTCTGGTATAACCTGACTGGCGCACCTTCTCTGCAAACTTTTTTGACCGATATTACCCCTTTTCTGGTTGAACAACCACCAGTTTCTCCCTTTAATTATGCTTCCGGAAATGCTACAAATCTGCTCAATTATTTGCAAAAATACCGTTGTTTACTGGTACTCGATAATGCGGAATCCATTTTAGACAGGGGAGAACATACCGTCGCAGGTCACTACCGATCGGGATATGAGGATTACGAGGGGTTATTCCGCCAAATTGGGGAAGGCCGACATCAGAGTTGTCTCCTGATCACCAGTCGAGAGCAACCTCAGGGCCTGACCCGCATCACCGGCCATAAAGTCCGCTGTATGTCCCTGCGAGGGTTACCACCCGCGATGGGATACAGAATTTTGCAAGACCTGGCCACACCGCCCCCACAGATTGAGGCCTGGCATGCGATCGTCAATCACTATGGGGGAAATCCCCTGGCATTAAAAATTGTGGCTGCTGGTATTCGCAACTATCTGGGCGGAGATCTGGCCTACTTTCTGGAACGGCTCCAGTCGGGCAGTTTTCCCTTCAATGATATTCGCGATCTGCTGCAACACCATCTGGAGCGGTTATCAGATCGGGAGCAGGAAGTGTTATTCTGGCTGGCAATCGTCCGGGAGCCAATCCCCTTGCCAGAGCTGGAAAGCTGTTTACTATCGACCCTTTCTCGCCAGGAGTTACCGGCCACCCTGGAGTCCTTGCACCGGCGATCGTTGCTTGAGATGACGGGGATAGGATATACCCTGCAACCAGTGATCATGGAGTATCTGGTGACGCAATTGATTGCTGAGATCGTTACAGAGCTTTTGGACTGGAGTCGCCATCTGGCTGGGAATCCTCCGATTGACTTATCCAACGCCTACCTGAATACCTATGCCCTAATGCAGGCAACAGCCAAGGACTATATTCGAGACACCCAGAGGCGCTTTCTGGTGCAGCCGGTTCTGGAACAGGTGGGGTCTACCGTTCTGTCCCAACTGGATCAACTGCTGGAGCACTTACGACAGCATTACCCCCGGCAACCTGGCTATCTGACCGGGAATCTGCTGAATCTGATCGCGCAAAGGGACCGTGGCTTGCGGGGGGTGGACTGCTCCCACCTGGTGATCCGGCAGGCTTACCTGAGAGGAGTGAATCTGCATCAGGTTAATTTCACCCAGGCTGAGTTCCAGCAAGTGGTTTTTTCGGAAACCATCAGCAATGTGCTGGGGGTTGCATTTCATCCCGATGGCCGGACTCTGGCGACTGTGGATGACCAGGGCTGGCTCTACCTGTGGGATATTCTGGCCGATCGCCAGATGGCATCGACAAAAGCCCACCTGGAGTGGATTTTTGCCCTCGCATTCAGTCCAGATGGCTGCAGGCTGGCAACGGCTGGATTGGACTGGGTCGTGAAGCTCTGGCAATGGGATGGGCAGCACCTGGTGCTGGAACGGCAACTGGAAGGGCATACGATCGGGGTCGCTACCGTGGTCTTCAGTCCCGATGGCAGGTTGCTGGCCAGTGCCAGTGCCGATAAAACCGTGAAACTCTGGGAGGTGCCAACGGGAACCTGTCGCCATACTTTGCAGGGTCATCGAGATATTGTCCGAACGGTGGCATTTTCCCCCGATGGCCAGACCCTGGCCAGTGGCAGTTGGGACCAGACCGTTCGCCTGTGGGACGTGGAAACGGGAGCCTGTTCCCGGATTCTGGAAGGCCATACCGGACAGGTTGAGTCCCTCTCCTTGATGGCTCTAGCATCCTGCCCCCCTGTGCTCATCAGTGGCAGCTACGATCGCACAGTGAAATTGTGGGATCTGCAGACGGGGGCTTGCCTGCAGACCTTAACAGGTCACCGAGATCGGGTCTGTATCGTCACCTGGGGGACGATCGCCGCCCCATCCAGAGATGAAGCTCCCCAGATCCTGATTGCCAGTGCCGGAGATGATGGCACCATCCGCCTCTGGGATGGCCGATCGGGGGAGAGCGTAAAAACCCTGTTCGCCGGGGAAGACCGAATCTGGACCCTGGCCTTCAGTCCCCAGGGCAATTTCCTGGCGAGTGGGGGGCAGAACAGCCTGCTGAAGTTGTGGGAAGTGCAGACGGGACAATGCTGGAAAACCGTCCAGGGGGCAGAAAATCAAACCATGCCCTTTGGCTTCAGCCCCAATGATCAGATCGTCTACACCTACAGCTATCGGGAGCAGCATCTGCGGCACTGGGACTGGAGAACAGGGACCTGTTTGAAAGTTCTGCCCCTGCAGATTCGGGCAGCGATGGATGTGCGCCTGCGACCGGATGGACAGGCAGTGGTGGTGGGTGGTTTTGATCACATTGTGAAATTGTTTGAGATTGAAAGTGGCACCTGTCTCCAAAACTTGATCGGCCATCAGGGCTGGGTCAGGGCTCTGGCGTTCAGTGCCGACAGTCGCTGGTTGGTCAGTGGGAGTGGAGACGGTACAGCCCGTCTCTGGGACTTGGAATCTGGCACTGAATTGCACTGCTTTGCTGGTCATGCCAGTCCAGTGCAATGTGTCGCGCTGAACCCTGCTGCGACCCTGTTAGCAACCGGGAGTTGGGACCATACCATTAAGCTCTGGGAGGTGCAGACGGGGCACCTGCTGAGAACTCTGGAAAAACAGCATCCGCATCGAATTGAAGATATTGTATTCAGCCTGGATGGCACCCAGTTATACTCCTGTAGTTTGGATGGCACCATTCGAGTTTGGCAGGTGGAAACTGGGGCCTGTAGCTTGGTTTGGCAACAACCCGGAGCCGGGGTTGTTTGCCTGAATCTGAGTCCAGACGGAAACCTGCTAGCCTGTGCCAGCTATCGGGGAGGGGTTACGATTCGACAATTGCCCCAGGGAACGGTTCTGAATGTCCTGGAGGGAAACCTGATGTATGGCATCAGTGCCTTTACAGCAGATGGTCAGACGATCGCCATTCGGGGGATCCAGGGAGATTGCCAGTTATATCATGTGTTTACCGGTGAGCTGTTGCAAACCTTGCAAATGCCCCGACCTTACGAAGCCATGAATATCACTGGAGCCCTGGGGCTGACCCAGGCACAACGGCAAACCCTGCAGGCGCTGGGAGCGATCGAGGCTTGATGGGATGGAACAACCCATCCCATCAACTCTTGATCAGTTCAGTCCAGCAGGCTCCCATAGGGGGGGGCTGGGACGATGTCCTTTTTAATTTATTCTTATAAGCTATCTTATCAAGATAGTGCTAGCATAAAGTCGATCGAAATACGATATGCCCCATGGATGCTGACCTGCTTCACAAAGCCGCAACGCAGGCAAAAACTCGGTGGCTAGAAAAATCGCTTACCCTCCTTTTGCCCCAGATCTGGCAATTGACGATCGAGACTCCCCATTGGGAAGCAATGGCCTCAGCCTGGGCCAGCCAGATCGACCAGTTATTTCAAGCCCAAAAACTGACGACCCCCGGTCAGCAGAAAAACCGACGCACGGATATTGCCAATGCCCTGCGAGTGATTCACCCTCAGCATCCGGCCATTCCCTTTGTGCTGCTGCCCACAGAAGTTTATATTGCCCTGAACCACGCACAGGCCAAGCAGTTAAACGATCGCACCAATAAGTTTTTCTCGGCTCAGCAAGCCAATGAACTGGTGGATCGGGCGATTGCCCTGCTGGATCGCCACAATCCTGACGATGTGGCAGCAGGGTTATCCGTGCTGGTTGGCAGGCGAATTAGCGAAATTCTCGTTTCCCGGTTTCAACCCAAGACGGCTTTCAGTCTCTGGTTTTCGGAGCCTGCCAAACGTCGGGGAGCAAGGGGGCTGACGTTTGAAATCCCCACCCTGGCAGAGGCAGATCGGGTCCTGAGGGCGATCGAGCACCTGAAACAAGTCTGGAACATTGGGGATCTGCAGGCCCTTGGTCTGCCCCCAAATCATCTCAAACGCAAAATCAATGCCCGGTATACTAGCGTTCCCCGAGCCTGTCGCCAGCACTTTGCCGATCTGGTGCCGGGGCGGGAAGCCAATAATGATCCAGGGGAACGGCTCTACACCCATTTATTTCGGGCGGTTTATGCTGAAATCGCCACCTACTACTACAAACCTGAATGGATCCCCGATCATCGCTTTAAGGCTGAAATTCAAGGCCATTTCAAGCTGACAGCCGATGGCCAGAAAATTTCCAATTATGCTGCCCGCCAGAATTATGACGACTATTTAATCCGCGATCGGCTCCCGGATCAATCCGGTGTCAAGCTGGGTTTGCCCGGCGTGACGGTTCTAGACGTTTTTCAACAGGAGAGGACCTCCATGTCAGATGGGGATAGAGAACCAGAATTCGAGCAGGCAACAAACCCCACCTACCTGGGCAAAGGGACAATCAATGCCCTTTTATATCGGGCTGTCGATCGCCTCCTCTTCTCCAAACAATGGCCCGAGGCACTTGCAGGCTTACTGATGATGACGGGCCGAACGGTCGCTGGGCTTTTGTCCGCCAGTCCAGCTCCGAAAACCCAGTTTTCAATTCGGGTAGGCGACCTGGAAATTCCCACCCTGACCACAGCGACCCAGGTCATTGCGGCCTGGAATAAGTTCCGCCAGATGCCGCCACCGCCATTACCAGCAGTCGAAGAGGACATCCAGACAATCTGCCAGCAGACCTTCAATGACCTGGCTCCCATTCAAGGGGTGAGTGATTTAAGGGCAGTCTACTCAGCGATTTCGCTCCACTGGTTTTGTCCAGATGAGATTGAGCCTGGCTTGTTCTTACAGGCAATTGATGCGGCAGAACCACACCTCTTTCAGACCGAAAATCCCGATCGAGGCATCAAACTGGCGCAACGTAATGTTCAGGTGTTGGAGCGATTTAAGCCCAGGGAGACAATCCCATCCACTGCAGCGGTATTACCGATCAAGGACACCCTATCTGAGCCCCCACTAAGTAGACTGCGCCATCGGCGGAAAACGCTCGTCGTGGATGCGGATTTACTCAGGACAGTTGCAGCAGCCTTTGGGATTGAGATCAGAGGCAAAGGTGGAACTGTAGGGTTAAGTTATGAGGCTGCCCTGGCTCAATTACTCAACCATCTGGCAGAACACCATCAGGACTATAACCCTCCAACAACCCAATCTCCATCCAAACAACCGGGTTCAGCTCTGGCGATCGCAGTGACCGACCAGGCCAAAACCCTCGCCTGGTTCACCGGCAGAATTGAAGCCCTCGAACAGGAGGTTGAAACCCTGAAAAAAGAACGGGCTGATCTGATGGCTCAGGTGGGACAGCCACCCTTATTTGAACTGGAACAACTGCAGCAGGAAAATCAACGCCTCAAACTGGAGCGTGACCAGGCTACAACCAAACTGGAAGCCTTCAGACGCCTCTTGAATGGGAACGAAGATCCCCCCGAACAGGGTCAGAGCGAACAGGCAGCCCCAATCGAAGCAGTGACCCATCTGCCCATCACCTCCCCCGACAAACCACAACCAGAAGCATCGTCGGCTGAATCGATCCGGGTTCGCAAACGCCAGGCAGAAAATCAGGTACTGGACAATATCCGCCAAGCTGTCCGGGCAATGATGGCGTTGAATGACCAGGATGGAAGAGCTCTAAATGACAAATGGTACATCTCTTTTCCGGCAATTCAGACCCTGTTGAGAGCCCATGGGATGTCTGCGAATCAAAAATTGGTCGCTCAGGTGTTTGAAGAAATGAAAGCGGAACTCGAACACCATCACGATCGCCATGGGATGGGATCACGGCATAATCGCAGACACCCCGATCTGACTAAAATTGTCCAGCAAATCAACTTGAAGCCTCTCTTGAATGCCGCCCTGGCCGATTCTTAAGACTATAGTCGTCGTAGCCATTTGGGACGAGAGCAGAGGAGGATGAGGTTACTCCCCCTCCTATCATCCCATTCCTGCCTATTCTCCATAAGCATCTCCAACCACTTTGCCTCGGAACACAACATAGTTATAGATGTTGTAAGCCAGGACGATCGGAATCAGGAAACCAATAAAGGTCAGCATAAAAACCAGAGAACTGAGAGAGGCAGCCGCCTGGTAAATGGTAACGCTGGGGGGAATGATATTGGGGAAGATCACAAACCCTAAGCCAATAAATGAGAGCGCGAACAGCAGAAAAGTCCAGATTAAGGGGGTGTTTTCTTCCCGATGCTTCAGACTTTGTAATAGTAGCCAGCCCAGCACAATTCCCAACAGGGGAATTAATCCGAAAATATAAACCATTGGGGCTGTGAATAATAATGTCCGGGCTTGTTCAGACAGAATGGGCGTGGTCACCGTAATGAAAACAGCACCAATGAGGGTTGTCCAGGTGGCGATCGTGGCCGTTTTATAATGGGTGTCCTGTAGCTCACCCGAGGTTTTGAGAATCAAATAGGTAGAGCCAATCAGGACATAGCCTTGAATCAAAGTCAGGGCAACAATGACGGATCGCCAGGTCAGCCAGTCCCAGATGCCCCCTGCAAAGTGCCCTGCTGCATCCACCGTAATCCCTTCAAACACGCTGCCCAAGGCAAACCCCTGCCCCAATGCTGCCAGAAAACTACCGACTCCAAAAGTAATATTCCAAACGAGTTTGTTGTCGGCATTCTCGCGGAACTCAAAGGAAACAGCTCGCAGGATCAAACCCACCACCATGATTACTGCTGGCAGGTAAAGGGCGTTCAAAATTGTGGCATAGGCCAGGGGAAACGCTCCAAACAACGATCCACCCATCAGCACCAGCCAGGTTTCATTTGCATCCCAAACATTGCCCAGGCTAGTCATCAAAATACTCCGCCGTTCTTCACTGGATGCCGTTAGGGACAGGATGCCAACTCCCAGGTCAAACCCATCCAACAGAACGTAGAGAAACAGAAACAGTCCCAGAATAAAAAACCAGACCTGCGGCAAAAACTGTTGTAACGGTTCCATATCTACCTCCTACTGTTGGGCTTCCGCTGGGCGGCGATCGGGCTCATGTTGGGCAGGTTCAATCCCCAGGTTGGGTTGCCCACCAAATACAGGGGCAGGAAGTTCCAGATTGGGACCTTTGCGAATGATTCGACTGCCAAAGAACAACGCGGCGGTCAGGAACACCACATACATACTGGTTAAGCCCACCAAGGAGAACAGAACTTCACCTGCAGGCAGATGCGATGCGGATTCAACCGTTCGCATCTCTCCATACACAATCCAGGGTTGTCGTCCCACACAACGCACAATCCACCCGGTCTCGACTGCCAAATACCCCAAAGGAGCCGCTAAAATCCAGGCACGCATCAGCCATTTTTGCTCCGAGATCGTACCTTCTGCCAGCTTGCCCCGCAGCCATTGCAGGACACTTACAGCCATCAAAGCAGCAAAGAATGTGCCGATACCGGACATGATGCGGAATGAGTAATAAATTAGACTGATCAGGTGCGGACGATCAGCAGGTTCCCATGCCTTCAAACCTTTCACAGGTTGGTCCAGGGTTGGTTTTAGCTCTAGCAGGTAACTCAGCCCACCCGGAACTTTAACCTCCCACTCATTGCGCTCTGCCCGATCGTTGGGGATTGCCAGCAAGCTCCAATCAGCCCGTTCTCCGGCAGGAATCGTTTCCCACTGAGCCTCCATTGCGGCAAGTTTGGCAGGCTGGTAATGATAAATCTGCTCGGCACTCAGGTGTCCCACAAAAATTTGCAGGGGGGCGATCGCAATGGCCACTGCCAGCACGACTTTCAAGGACTTGGAAAAGAATTCAGTATGACGCTGGTTCAAAACATACCAGGCACTAATGCCACCAATCACAAACAGGGATGTTTCCAATGTGGCAAAGAACATATGGAGAAAACTGTTGACCATGAAAGGATTGGCGATCGCCTGAAAGTAATCCTGCACAACAAACTTGCCATTGACGAACTCCCCACCCGCAGGGGTTTGCAGCCAGGAATTTGCCGACAGAATCCAAAATGTAGAGAGATTTGCCCCAAATGCAACGAGGATGGTGGAGATAAAGTGAATCACAGGAGGCACCCGTTCCCAACCAAACAGCATAATGCCGAGAAAACTTGCCTCCAACATAAATGCCATCGTGCCTTCAAAGCCCAAAACGGTGCCAAAGAAGTCACCCACCGATTCTGAGAAGGGTGCCCAGTTCAAGCCAAATTGAAACGCCATGGGCAATCCGGATGCCACTCCAATCCCAAAGTTAAGGACATACAACTTTGACCAGAAGCGGGCATGGCGATAATAATCCAGATTGCGGGTCTTGAGCCATAACCCTTCAATGATGATGAGATAGATTGCCATGCCTGTCGTCAAAACGGGCCATAGCATGTGAAAAATTGCAGTCAACGCAAACTGCAGGCGTGATAGTGTCACAGTATCGGCAGGAAAATACATGAACTCTCCTTACAAGGCAAGGCCAAACCTATAAGTTAATTTTACAGGTCGATTATACAATCCTTTAGTTATGCAATTGGTATAGGAATGACCTTGTCTGGTCTTCCTAAGGATCGTGGATTTAATAACTCCGAAATTTTCAGCCCTCACCCCCAACCCCCAACCCCTCCCCCTCTCCCATCGGGAGAGGGGGCAGGGGGGTGAGGGCAATCAGGAGTTTATCGGTGTTATTTAATTCTCATTCCTAAGCCAGTAAGGATGCGAAGCAATTTACGGGGTTGTGTTCTAGATATCCCCCTTCCGGCGGGACTCATGTCCGGGAACCAGGTAATATGCTCAGGTACCAGCAACTATTCGTTTGTCCCTAACAAATAGACGGTCGTAAGTTCATGCATTCAGAGCAACCTGCTAGCAACGGCACTCCAGAAGAATGTGCAGCGGATCTGATGGAAGCCATTCACCCGATCATGCAGTTTATTCGGATGGAAATGCGCAGCCATCGGAGCCCCACCCTCTCAGTGCCCCAGTTTCGGGTTTTAGCTTTTCTGAATCACCATCCGGGGGCATCCCTTTCTGAGGTGGCAGAGCACTTGGGCGTGACTAGGGCAACGGCTTCTACCATGACCGATCGACTGGTACAGCGGGGCCTGGTCGATCGGGTAGAGTCCCCTTTCGAGCGTCGTCATATCATGCTGAAACTAACTGAATTGGGCAACAGCCAATTGCAACAGATGCAAGAAGTGACTTGCAGCAGAATCTCTGAGTTACTGGGTGGTTTAACCTCAGAGGAATTGACCAGGATGTCTGAAACCCTGGTCAAATTAGAGAAGATATTTCGTGCGGCTTGTTCTTGAATGGGCTTTCTAAGGAACGGGAATTAAATAACCTGGATTTCTTCAGCCCCCACCCCCAACCCCTCCCCCTCTCCCAAATTCCGGAGAGGGGGCAGGGGAGTGAGGGCAATCAGGA
>NZ_MQTZ01000010.1 GCF_001939115.1 Leptolyngbya sp. 'hensonii'
ATCACCAAGTGCCACGCCGTCAAGGGGGGACAAATCATGCTTCTAATTTAATGGCTGTCCATATGGTCTGCCATTTACAATTGCATCGGTAAGCGTAGAGATTGCTTGAGCCGTGTACAGTGAAAGTTGTAAGCACGGTTCTGAGGGGAGGGAGGGGGCTATATCTGAAACCCCTTCCTTTACCCGACTTCTCAATGTGTATACCTCACTTTGTTTCCATCGGCTATTGTAATTTCTGTTACTGAAGGCATGGCAAATCTACAAACTCAATTCAATAATTTTCACAACACTATCAAAGTCGATTTTGATGACAGCCAGCCATTGCGCAATAAGAGGGACTTAATCGTTGGCAACTTAAAGGATGGCTTGAAAAAACTGTTCCCTACAAATACACCTACATTTAGGTTCTTTAATCAAGGAAGTTATGATCTAGCAACAGGGGTTGAACCTCTTTCAGGAGAAGATTATGATATTGATGTAGGCATTATTTTTAATTTCTCAAAAAGTATTTACAAGCCAGTTCAAGTTAAAGAGTGGGTTTATAATGCTCTTAATACAGGATCAAGAACGGTAGAAATTAAAAGACCCTGTGTAAGAGTTCAATATCATTCCAATGGGGCTAAATGGTTTCACGTTGATTTAGCTGTTTATTCCACTGACAAGGATTATCTGGGAAATGAAGTAAACTATATAGCAAAAGGCTTTATAGGATCATCTGAAGATAAAAAGATTTGGGAAATATCTGAACCTTTTCGCCTTAAAGAACTTCTGAAGTCTAAGATTACTGATGGCTCTGATAGAGAGCAATTCCGTAGGGTTATAAGATATTTGAAAAGATGGAAAGATTATAATTTTTCCTCAACGGTAGCAGGACGACCAACAGGAATAGCTCTAACTGCTTGTTGCCACAATCTCTTCACATCTCAAAAAGATCGTGTATATAATCCTTACACTTATTCCTATGCTTATCAATATAACGATCAAAGAGCATTGCAAAACGTTGTAAGTGGAATAGTTGGCATGTTCACTTGGAACAATAAGATAAGTGTGAAACTGCCGGTTCAACCTTACAATGATCTTTTTGAGAAAATGAGCGATAGTCAAATGCTACTAATGAAAATGAAAATAGTTACTCTAAGAGATGTATTACTTGCTGCATCCAATGAAACTTCTTCCTTAAATGCATGTATAAAATTGCAGAAAGTGTTTGGCGATAAATTCCCAATCTCGTAAGTTATGGCAGCAAGAAAAAGTATACCTGAAACAGTAAAATTGCAACTCTGGGTAAAATCCGCAGGACGTTGTGAATTCAAGGGGTGTAATATTCCTGTTTGGTATAATGGCTTAACCTTAAGCGATGGTAATTTTGCAGAATTTGCACACATTATTGGTTCGAGTAAAGATGGTCCTAGAGGAACAGCACAATCAGAAGAACTACAAGTAGATTTTGACAATCTGATGCTTCTATGTCAACGCTGTCATAAAGAAATAGATGATCACCCGGCAAAGTACCCGACTGAATTATTACGTGCTTGGAAGCATGAGCATGAAAGCAGAATAGAAATACAAACAAGTTATCCAGAAGACATACATAAATCCACTGTATTACTATTCTCTGTAAATATTGGTGATCGAATTGTTCCTATAAATATTGAGGCAATTAGGAACGCAATGTTTCCAAAATTTCCAGCAGACCTCAGAGGAATAAAGATAGAAGAAAAGGATTTTGATCGAAAGGGAGAAGCTGAGCAGTGGAGAATGTTCGCTGAAACAAAAATCAAGCGTAAAGTTTTAAGGTCTTTGGACGAAGGCATTGATGATATTAAAATCAAGCATATTTCTCTGTTTGGAATAGCACCCATGCCTTTGTTAATGTATTTGGGGAAGTGTATAGGGGACACTGTCCCGACAGATATCTATCAATCTCATAGAAATATTGAAAATACGAGTAAAACATGGTCTTGGCAAGAAGAAACTTCTGTTGAACTGTCTTATTCTATTTCTTGCGAACAAGAAGGTGGAGGTGGGATTGTTTTTCTGAAGTTGGCAATCAGCGATGCAATCGAATATGATAAATACGAAAATTTGGTTTCGAGTGATTGCAATATTTATCAAATAACAATTTCTGAACCATCCCCACATTTCTTAAAATCAAAAAGACAGCTTGAAATCTTCAGTTACGAGTATCGTAAATTACTTAATAAAATCCAAGCAAAACATGGAAAAAATTGCAAAATATATATCTTACCGGCAGTTCCTATATCAATAGCAGTAGAATGTGGAAGAGTTATTTTGCCAACAAAAGATCCAGAGGTATATGCTTGTGAATATTACAGTGACAGAGGAGAATTTCAAGCTGTGTTACAGATAAACTAAAATGCAGCATACTCCTCTTTGTGAGTATATTCTTTGCAACAAAGTCTAACCATTCAAATGCAGCGGACGGTTAAAGTCGCTGGTGCTAAGTTCGAGGTTATCTGCCGCCGCTGATTTGAGCCGTTACCAAATCCAATTTTCTTAAGCAAAGTAAAAATATTTCGGTGTGTCAAGTATATTAATCCCCTTCTTTTATGTTGCCCAACCCCCATCACTTCTCCTCAAGTGACATTGGAACGATAACCGTAACGCAACGTTGTTTTTCTCTCTCTCCTGGGTAATATAAGGGAAGCCCTCCTGATCAGGAGGGCTTTGTTGTGAGTAGATGTCCTTTATGACCCCTGACTACCACTCTTCAGATCCGGCAACCTATATCATGGCCACTATTATTACGATCGTGGTGTTGCTTCTCTGGGCGTTCCTCTGGTGGCATCTCCTCACCAAATCAGGGTATCGGGGGCTCTCCAGAGTAACCATGTTATTTGCCATGGTCTGTTTCCCCGTGATTGGGTTTGTCCTTTACGTTGCAACACCATGGCCACTGGAGAAACGCCTAGATAAGTTAGCCCAGAGACTGGATGAGATAGAGCGATCGGTGCGTTGCTCTCCTGTAACTGGCAACGTTGAAGCTGAATTGAATCGCCTTAAGGGGGAAATGGGTTTAACCAAGATGAAAGACCCCAGAAGAACTCCCTGGTAAGCGCACTATCTAGGTGACTTTAGGTGACTTTAGGTGACTTATCCTTCCAGGTTGATTCCTGGAGGGTTGCGACTGCATTATTCAGTCCCTCAGAACTAAGGTTACCGATATCTTCCAGCGCGGCTCCTATCCCCTGAAGTTCAGTCACCACAGATGAGGGGATTTGTTCACCAAATACCCCTAGAACGGTCTGGGTCGAAGCGATCGCTACCGCGATCCATTCGTCCGTTGTCATCTTGCCATCGGCCTTGGCCTGCGCACACAGGTTATAAATTGCCTCACACTTGACTGTCAGGGTAAGAATTTGGGTAAAAGAAACTCTCATATCAGTTCTCCCTTGAGGGTTCAGAAGATTTTGCAACAGAATTGGGCGCAATCATTGGGACAGAGTTCAGGTTGTCTACCAGGTAATCCATCCTGCGATGGAGGGCGGCGGTTTCTCGCTTCAGTTCAACCAGGTTTTCGCTTAGTTGAATATAGATTCTCGTTTGATCTTTGAGGGTCAACTGCACCTCTTCAGAAACAGAGTTCCTGAGCCGGTCTACAGACGCTGATAGGCCGTCTAACCCCGTGCGGGTAGCAGTTGCTTGGGTCTGTTGAATTGTTCTCAAGTCATCAATCAGCGTACGGGTCAAATCAGATTCGGCTTTGTCCTTGTTGACGATCCAACCTACAGCCTGTTTGGCAATCCAGACCAGGGCAGCAACGGTCACACCGCCGTAGGCGAAGTCCTGAACAGACGGGGGAGTTACAGGGGGGGATTGCTGAGCCTGGGCGATCGTGACCCTGGGGTGAATGGTGCTCATAGAATGAATTCCTCTAACTCTACAGCCCATATCGGTTCTTCCACCCTGCCTAAAAACCGCTTGGGAAATTTGCGAATCCTGAGATAGCGGACAATCAGACCAGCCGTTTTGAACTCAGGCGGAATGGGCAGGTAAATCACCTGTTTTTCCACCGAGGGATAAAGCCTGCTGCTACTGCCTGACTCATCGGTGGCATAGAGAGAGTCAAGCACGGCAAAACTTTTCCAGATGCGGTTTTCCGGGCTTAGTCCCAAATTCAAGAACGTGACCCGGAAAGTCTCCCCCCCAATACTGGGCGAATTGAACAAAAGCCATTGCCCAAGTTTGGGGGTCACAATGCCTAAGGATTGCCAGGAAGCCATAGTCCTACCTCTGGGTCAGGTGGAATCGCTTCCTCCTGCCACTCTTCCAACTTGACCTGATAATCCTCCAGGTCAGGAGCGGCTCGTATGGGATAGCTTTTTCGGATCGCGATTAGGCGTTGTCCGGCAATGCCCCATCTGAAAACCTGTTCTCTCAGGGGATAAGCAATCATTTGCTGTCCTGGTCGCTTGTCCCTCCACTCCTGAAGGGTCAGAAAGCTGGCAGAGTTTGCCGGAACTCCGATGCAGGTGAGCTTGAAGAAATCACCAGTGGGCAAGATTTCCAAAAACTGTAGGTCCTTGACAGGGGTGCAAACTCCGATCAGTTGCCAGGTCGCCATATTAAGGGGTCCTCATCAACCGCTGTGGCCTGTAGTTCTTCCTGTCGGGCGTCTAATTCACCATCGACGGCATATTCCCAAGCCCTGGCCATGGGCACAACTTCCAACAGTCCAGATTGGCCCAGAGGAGCGATCAGGGCCACCTCCCCAGATTTTTGATGGGCCTCTTCTCTCCACCCTGGAGGCGGGGGGAGAGATTGGGACGCCAGAACAAATTCCAGTGTCCCAGGCAGAATTAAGGAACTATTCATCAGGGACCAGGGGGCGCAGCAGCAGCCGGGTAAAGAATGCGCTCTTCAGAAATAATGCTGAACCCGGCAGCAGTGGCATCATCCCGTTTGGCAGTTGAGAAAAACGTAGACAGCAGTCCCTCCGAATCTTCCAACCCAGCCTGACCGGGACGAGTTGAAGACATGCCAGTGGCCAGCTTCTTGGCTTCAACTGAAGAAATCTGGGCAGCAGCCTGCAATCCTAAGGTTTCACCGACAAGGGTGAAATCTGACTGGTTCATGGGGAAAGCATAGAGGACTCCATTGCTCAGTTCTGCGACAGCAGTCTGAGAGCGTTTTCCAGCTACAGGAGCCGTGAGTCGTACTCCCTTCTGCGCCCCGCCTACCTTCCATTGTGCGGCTTGTGCCACAGCCCGTTTGTTGTAAGCGATGAAAGTGGAGACAGAGCCAGCCGCAGTAGTTGGAGCATTGGGAATTACTTTGATCGCTCTGGCGGGTTTAGGGCTATTCGCCCCAAGCACCATCAATCGATTGGCTACAGCATCAGCTTCGGCTGCGGTCAGATGGCCTAATTGATTTTTCAAATCGGCTGCACTGATCCCAGTAGCAGCGGCCAAATCGACCGTGTTCCAGCCATAGAGGAGGATGTCATTGATATTGACAAACCGGAGCTGATCACGTTTTCTGCCTCTTGTGTAGGCACTCATGAAGACCTCCTTTAGGTCAGTAGATACTCAACGGCCTGAATTTTGACGCTACCATCCTCAGCCAGGGCAAAGGCGATCGGCAGGCTGAAAGACCCTGTATAAATGCCCGTATCGGCATTAAACGTTCCGGTGACATAGTTCCGGTTATTGGGATTTTTCGCTGGTGTGGACTCCAGCACCTGCAGATACATCAGCACCTCTAAGACAAATGCTTCGATCGCAGTAGATTTGAAGGTGCCATCGGAGCCAGGAGTAAAGGCCCCGCCATTCAGATAGGGAACTGCCTGAATCACAAGTTGCCCACTGCCGTTAATGGACTGGCTGGCTGGAATCCTGAACTGACCAGAGAAGGTTCTCAAGTCCGTATCAAAGTTGCCATCCAGGCGATCTTCCCCATTGGGGTTAGCGGTAGTGGTGTTCTCCCTATCCTGGAGATAGATCAGAGCCTCTATGGCCTGACCCTCTGCGGTGACACTCTTAAAAGTGCCTCCTGTTCCTGGAGTGATGGTTGCCATAATTCAGGGGTGAACGTGGTTGATATCAAAGCTAGGCTTTAGATGAGGCTAAAATCAACCTGGTGGATGTACAGAGTCGAGAACGCCTTAATTGTTAATGGTTCCGATTTGCACGGGTCTCAAAGTATAAGCAAGTTGTATATGGAAATTCGCCTATTTGATCAGTTGTCAACCCGGAGCAGACGATCGATGCTGCGTCGTCGTGGCCGATATGGAGCAATCTACCAATACCGGCCACGACGAAATTTGATTTTGAGGCTGGCCCATGAAAATGGCATGACGGAAGAACAAGTTAGAAGGCGTTTAGCCGAAGAACGAAAAGAGCTACTTAGTATGACTTTTTGAGCGCTTCTTGAGTGATCTCTTCCCAATCATGAGGCTTTGCAGAGGGCCATAGCTCCAGCCTGAAACGTCTGTCTGTATACCTTGTCTTTCCGGCTGGGCGACCCCGATCTCCCGCTAAAACTAACTCTCTATTAATGATGAAGCAGTAGGCAGGGTAAATTCTGGTAGTTTCCTTGTATAGCCCAGGGTTGATGAGGCGATCTCCCTCCTTTAACTCCTCAGTAATATTGATAGTTCTCAGCTCTGCTTCTGAGAGAGATGCAAACAGTTTAATTCGGTCTTCAGCATCACTTCTGGAAGCGGCATAAACGGTGATGTAGTGCCCATTGCTTAACTTCCCGTTAGCCTTAAATCTTCCCCACAAATAGCCATTCACCCCGCCACAAGCATGCTTGATATCTTCAAAATCAAGCTTTGTTCTTCGTACATCGGGAATGCTCACAGTTACCCTGGTTATCCTCTGATTCCCTCTCACTCGCTCAAACGGCGGGGCAGGTGTTTGGTACAAAATGATTTTCAGTCGGAGTGTGGGATCTGAACGCCGCGCATTTTCATCGACTGACTCCCCTACAAACTGGCCAATATCGCGATTTTCCAGCATGTGATAGGTGGCCATAGTCTGCTGCACGGCTGGTATCAGCAGATTTTGAGGCACTTGTTGAAAGACGATCGCTTCTGAATCGTTCGCCCGATCTGGTTCTATCACGACAGTTCTATTTGTGCCCAGAGTGCCTTTCTCTAGAGCCAATTTGTTTTGTTCGTAGGCGGTATCAAGCTCCTGGGCAATAATGAAGCCACTCTCGATAAAAGAATCCCAGGCCTCTTCTAACAGCTCTTCGACAAAAGCCTGGGTGACTGGATTCTGGATGGAATTCACCTGCTCATCCATGTAGGAATTGAAGGAGTAGTTAGGTCCCCCTTCCTCCCCCCAAACCTGGAGAATGAAATCAGCATCATCTTCTCCGTAAAACTTGACCAACCACTCTCTAGGCAATCCCTTCAGAAATTGCCGGTAGTTGATATAAACGCTGATCGCGGCCTGACCTGCAAACAATCTCACCGTTTGAGAAATGGCGGCTTTAAAGCTTGTTCCTATTTCGTCCAGTCCTTCTAAAGCAACCGCACTGGCAATCATCTTGGCCAGCTTGGCCCCGCCAATCACAGGGACCACTAGCGAAATACCATAGCCCACCCCTATCCCTGCCAACCAGCCCAATCCCTGACCCAGCAACCCACCCCAAATGGTCGCCAGTTGGATGTTTAGTTGTTGCTGAGAGAGGGCCAGAGATTTATCACTGGCATTCCAGTCAAACGCCTTGATCGATTCCAGGGCACTGTAGCCCCAGCCAAAAATTGTAGAGACACTGATTTTTAGAAAATTTAGGCCAGTAAGCCAATTTCCGAAAAACGTTTTAGCCCCGTTCCAAATAAAATCAAGGAATTTGTTTTTCCGCTTGACCTTCTGAATTGAATTTACGAAGTCAATCGTCCTGATTTTGCTGGGGCCAGGAAGCACCTGGGCGTTGATTACATTTCCCCCCGTGACACCAGCATTGACATTGCGCCGGATGATACGACTCAAGAGCTGACCTGATGAGAGGGACAGGGGCATGGCTACCACTCCTTATGGATCTACAGCCGGGATGTCTTTGACGCGAGGTGTTGTATAGGAAGAATCGCGCAGATTGAAAGAGGATTGTGGGTCATTGACAAGGTTGATAAATGCTTGCCAAATGGCATCATCCCCCTCAGTTGATTGCATGTCAGTAAGTTCTTGCATCAGGTCATGCAATCGATGTTTATTGCGAAACATGGCATTTTTGATGATGCCAGCAGAAAAAGCCAATTTCATCAAATAACCGGCCACCGTTTCCTTGTCTTCATTCTTCCAGCCCTGAATATATCCTTTGCTTTCCTTCAGCAGATTTTCCAGGCTCTCCAGGTTGGAGACATCGAAGGAGTAGTTAATCTCCCGTTTGGCTGGATTTCCCTTATAGCCCAAGTATTGGGCATTTGCTTTCACATAATCTTGTGCAATTAAAGTGGCATTCTTTGTGGCCAGAACTTCGCTGGTAAGTCGCAACAAGAAATTAATTGATAGGTCAGCATTAACACTGTTTGTTACACATAGACCGTACATTTCAGCGAGTGTTTCAGCAATGTTGGGTAAGCTGATTTTTCTCGTTTGATTTCCTTCAGTGGTTGGATCTATATCCGTAATTTGGATTTCAATTGGGAATTGGCCGACAAGTGCATCAACTTGTTTGATGTACCAGCCGAACCAGTTGGTGTAGTTGCTCAGATCTACCGTTTTTCCATCCTCATAAGCCAGGAGATTCACGGGCATTTTCACCGGAAAGTCATCGACCCCAAGCACCTGACTAATTCGGGTCAGACGGCGTAAAATTTCTTGATCCAAGTTGTTCCCTCCCTTCAATTTCTGTAAGGCTTCCAGGGCTTTTTTCAGGGCATCATTGGCCAGATTCAGAGCCTGAATAGCTGTGCTCAGAGCCTTGTTGGCCGTGCCCTTTGCATCCAGGGCCGTTTGATAGGCTTGATTGGCTCTAGCCAGGGCCATTGCTGCTAATGCTCCAGCCGCGATCGCTTTGCTCAGGGCATCATTAGCCAGGTTCAGGGCCTGATTAGCCGTGCCCAGGGCCTTGTTGGCTGTGCCCTTTGCATCTAGGGCCGTTTGATAAGCTTGATTGGCTCTAGCCAGAGCCATTGCTGCTAATGCTCCAGCCGCGATCGCTTTGCTCAGGGCATCATTAGCCAGGTTCAGGGCCTGATTGGCCGTGCCCAGGGCCTTGTTAGCTGTGCCCCTAGCATCTAGGGCCGTCTGATACGCCTGATCAGCCCTGGTCAAGGCCCTTTGGGCCAGGGAGCCAGCGGCGATCGCCTTACTCAGGGCATCGTTAGCCAGGTTGAGGGCCTGATTGGCTGTAGCCAGAGCCTTGTTAGCTGTGCCTCTGGCATCTAGAGCCGTCTGATAGGCCTGATCCGCTCGGGCCAGGGCACGGGCGGCCAGGGCTCCAACGGCGATCGCCTTACTCAGGGCATCGTTAGCCAGATTGAGGGCCTGATTGGCCGTGCTCAGGGCCTTGTTGGCTGTGCCTTTGGCATCTAGGGCAGTTTGATAGGCCTGATCAGCCCTGGTCAAGGCCCTTTGGGCCAGGGAGCCAGCGGCGATCGCTTTGCTCAGGGCATCATTCGCCAGACTCAAAGCACGGTTTGCTAATTGGTAGGCAGCATTGGCTGTGCCCTTTGCATCCAGGGCTGTAGACCGTGCCTCAGATGCCATAGCCAGAGCACGGGCTGCCAGCTCTAACGCATTCCTGGCAGTCATCAAAGCACGGGCTCCCAGAGCAGCCAATATCCCCAGTTCATTTTCAATCCGGTCCGCTCTCTGCTCTAGGGCAGCGACTCTTCCCCGCAATCCCAGCGCGATCGCCAGATCTGACAAGATGCCCAATAACTGAGACCGTAGATCCTCAATCAGGGCTAGTAAAAACCGCCTGACTTCAGTAATTTGATTCCTCAATTCGTTGATGGTTGATGATACGAATTGCCTCAAACCTGAAAGCTCAGAAATAAAAAATTGCCGTAGTCTGGCCAGTTCTCCAAACACTGAACCTCGTAATTCTTCTAATTCTGACTTGAGGGCATACTTGCCTGAAAGTGCATCAATCTTTGCGCTCAATCTGGCAATTTCTGCTTTAAGTTCAGCACATGAATCAGCCATGGTTACAGCCTTTGATGGATGGACCTAATCTGACTAGCAAGCTCGGCACAGGGGAGGCAGCAGTAGCCAGGATAGCCATCCTTGGGACATTTACACTGACCCTCTGGGCAACCATCCTCACAGGAAACCTCAAAGTCACACCTGTCTACAACTTTGGAAAAAAGTAGAGTGCCGTTATGGAAAATCTTCAATGTTGTCGCGCTAGAACCTGGTGAAAACTGCTGATTTGTGAAGGTAATTCTTCCCGCAAAACAGCTAAAAGTTTCTAGAATCAGCCGCTCAACTCCAGCACAATTTCCCCATAAATCCCATCGCTCACCATTGCGACACCCAGAGGAGGGAACTGACTTCAAATAGTAGGATTCATTCGCAAATCCATCAAATGTATAGGAGCTAGTAATCCCAATTTCAGCCCTGTAGGAAAGGGTCCAGCTCCCAGCTACTCCACATTGGGAAGGGTTCTCACAGGTAATGTCGATCGGGGTCGGAGATACGGTTACCTGATCCTTCTGACCTCCAGAAAAGAAGCTGACCGTTGCAGAAGCTTTTCCCAGACAGAAACTCATAGCTTCTCCAGAAGAATGTCTGTGTAGATTTCCTGTTCTGCATTCGGGAACTTCACCCAGCTCCCCAACCCCTGCACACTGGAACGATTAGTGATGTATTGCAGCTTGAAGCTATCCCCAGCCCCTGCACTGAACCGGCCCCTCATGGTAATGGAGCCCCCGCTGTCAAACCAAACTCCAATTGAACGCAGCAACACAGACCCATCATTTGCTTTCACAAACCGGATCGCACTCCCCCAACCATCGTAGAAAGCCTGCACCACAGAAATCCGATAGTTGCCTGGGGGGATGTTAATGATCACCCCAGAGCTGATCGATACCCCTCCGATCGTGTCGGCAACGACGGTCGTTAATTGTCGATCGGTCCAGGCATTGGCAACAGTTGTTTGGGGAAAGACTCCCCAGGCTTTTCTGTCTTGCAAGATGGCATAGCTGTTGTCCCCACCCCCGCTACTGTTACCTGGCAAGTTCTCTAATTCAGCAGAATAGTACGTATCACCTGACTGAATCAGAACTTTATCGCTTCCATTCGGAAGCACCTTATTGGGAAACTCAGAAATCAGCGCCATACTTACTCAAACTGTGAAGGGGCAATTACAGTTCCAGGGGCTAATGGGGGGGTGATGTAGCAATGGACAATGAGCTGATCAATCCGCTGGCCCGCTCTGAAATTCACCCGCCAGTACAGGCAATCCAACCGCTCATAGTATTTAGACTGGTCAAAGGTGATGGGACTGCCTGCTGGAGATGTCAGGGTTAATCCGGTTGGGGAGGTGATGTTCCCTCGAATCCGGCTCCGAAGTCGTTCCAGAATTCCAACCAGCAATTGTTCAGCCCGATTGTTCATGGTTGGGGTCAGACCTGGCAGGTCGGCCTTGGTGATGGTCAGAGTCGTCCCATCCTGAATTGCACTTGCCCCAAAGATGTCAGCCAGAGACAGGGGTTGCATTAGTAGTCGTCAGGGTCGATTCCCCCAGCGACATCCGCCTTCTGTAGATTGATCGTCAGGGTCTTCTGGCGATATTGATTCTCCCCTCGGATCACAATCTGCTCAAATCCAGCCTCAATGGTGACCTGTCGCAGCGGGTCATCTCCCTGAGCCGTTGCTGTCAGGGCTTCCATGGCCTTCACCAGAATGCCAACAAATAGAGCTTCAGCCCGATTATTCACGGCTGGGGTCAGACCTGGCAGGTCAGCTTTGGTGATGGTCAGGGTTGTCCCATCCTGAATTGCACTTGCCCCAAACACCTCGGTCAAAGTTGGTTCAGCCATAGTTTAAAGACCAAAAACTAGAACAATTGTAGTTTTAACCTCTGGCTATTTTTAGGCAAGAATTAGGCAAGATATTGCTTGACGAATGCCTCAATTTAGCTCTCAGTAAGAGTTTGAGAAGACTTAAAAACGGGATTCGAGTTCCCTATTCTCCATCCTTTCAAACTCTTGCTGGTATTGGGTTTTAAGCCGTGCCAAGAATTCTTGTGACTAAAATCTGGCCTAGAAGTAGGCGATGATTCCACTGAGAAATCGGGACTTTAACTAGAATCTGCGCTAGTTTGTTTCACACTTCCATCCTCCCAATGTGGCTACTGTGTACCCATAATCCCCTCCTGGGAGGGGTAGGGGTGGGTTCAACCCTCCTACTCCCGTTCCTAGACCCACCCCGGCCCTACGGGCCACCCCTCCCGAGAGGGGATTTCACGCGAGTCTGCTGACTTGAGCCAAACTTTTCAGAGATCTGTATACGCGGTAGCCCAATGTGGGGAAGCTACCCATCTGTGGATTTATAATCTGCATGTAGAAATTCAGCATCCCCCATGGCACACCAGCTTCCCGGTCCAAGCAGACGTTATGCTTCCCTGACTTCCCTGCTGACGCTTCTGGTGGGGTTGAACCCTGCCCTATCCAGTACTGGGATGGCATGGCCTGCAACACAGGTGAAGCCTGAACTCCCCTTCCAACTGGCTCAGGCCCAAGACCCCCGCAAAGTTGAGGCTGACCGGTTATTTCAACAGGGAATCCAACAGTATCAAGTTAGCCAGTTTGAAGCAGCGCTACAGTCCTGGCAACAAGCCCTCAAGCTCTACCAGGAACTCAAAGGCCGGCTGGGAGAGGGGCAAGCCCTCGGCAATCTGGGCCTTGCTTACTATGCTCTGGGCAATTATCCCAAGGCGATCGAGTTGCAGGAACAGCGTTTAGCCATTGCCCGGGAACTCAAAGACCGACTGGGGGAAGGAAAAGCCCTCGGCAATCTGGGCCTTGCTTACGATGCTCTGGGGAATTACCCGAAGGCGATCGAGCTGCAGGAACAGAGTTTAGCCATTGCCCGGGAACTCAAAAACCGCCTGGGGGAGGGGCAAGCCCTCGGCAATCTGGGTGTTGCTTACTATGCTCTGGGCAATTATCCCAAGGCGATCGAGCTGCAGGAACAGCGTTTAGCCATTGCCCGGGAACTCAAAAACCGACTGGGGGAGGGGCAAGCCCTCGGCAATCTGGGCCTTGCTTACTATGCTCTGGGGAATTACCCGAAGGCGATCGAGCTGCAGGAACAGAGTTTAGCGATTGCGCGGGAAATCAAAGACCGACTCGGCGAGGGGCAATCCTTAGGCAATCTGGGCATTGCTTACTTGTCTCTGGGGAATTATCCCAAAGCGATCGATTACCAGGAACAGCGTTTAGCGATTGCGCGGGAAATCAAAGACCGGCGGGGGGAGGGGAATGCCCTCGGCAATCTGGGCCTTGCTTACTGGGCTCTGGGGAATTACCCGAAGGCGATCGATTACCAGGAACAGAGTTTAGCGATTGCCCGGGAAATCAAAGACCGACGCAGCGAGGGGAATGCCTTAGGCAATCTGGGCATTGCTTACTTTTCTCTGGGGAATTATCCCAAAGCGATCGAGTACCAGGAACAGCGTTTAGCGATTGCGCGGGAAATCAAAGACCGACTCGGCGAGGGGCAATCCTTAGGCAATCTGGGAAATGCTTACTGGTCTCTGGGGAATTATCCCAAAGCGATCGAGTACCAGGAACAGCGTTTAGCGATTGCGCGGGAAATCAAAGACCGACTCGGCGAGGGGGATGCCTTAGGCAATCTGGGAGTTGCACGATTTAATGCTGGCCAACTCCCCCAGGCAGAACAGGATTTACTGGCTGCGATTGCAGTCTTTGAGTCCTTACGCGACAGGCTCACCGATAGCCAGAAGGTTTCCATTGCCGATACCCAATTCCGGGCTTACAACAATCTGCAACGAGTGCTGATAGCTCAAAACAAAGTGGAACCAGCCCTGGAGATTGCCGAACGGGGACGGGCCAGGGCTTTCGCGGAATTGCTGGCAAAACGCACCCAGGAGAAAGAGACTCTCGCGATTCAGCCCATCCAGATCGCCGCCATCCAGCAGGTGGCCAGGGAGCAAAAGGCAACCCTGGTGGAGTATGCCAATCTCTATGATGAGCAACTCTTTATCTGGGTGGTGAAACCCACTGGGGAGGTGGCTTTTCGTCAGGTGGACCTCAAGCCTCTGCAACAGCAGAAAACTTCCCTGGCCAATCTGGTGGCGGCGGCCCGCTGCCTGGGGGCGATCGGTTGTGAGGAGTCTGTCCTATCCAGGGGCAGTCAACAGCTCGCGTACAATTCGGCCCAGGGCGATCGCCAGTTTGGCCAACCCCCTGTCACCACCATCAAGAATGACTATCTGCAACAGTTGCACAAGCTCCTGATTGACCCGATCGCCGACCTGCTGCCCAAAAATCCGAACGAACGGATCATCTTCGTGCCCCAGGGTTCCCTGTTCCTGCTGCCCTTTGCCGCCCTGCAGGATGACCAGGGACAGTACTTAATCGACTACCACACGATCGGGATTGCGCCTTCGATTCAGGTGTTGCAGTTGACTCGCCAGCAGCGATCGGCCAGTCGGACTGGAGAGATTCTGCTGGTGGGCAATCCCACCAT